>DQTM01000040.1 GCA_015662785.1 Sulfurospirillum arcachonense
GAATTGCAAGAAGCAGTCCTGCATATTTTTAAATTCAAATCTTACGCCTCTTTGCACTCCTGTTATGCGTTAATTTGGTCTAGGATGGGTATATCTTCTTCAGCGAATGAGTGATCCACACAGCTTTTAACGTTGATTACAGTTGTTAGTATATTTTTCATAGTGAGTTTTGATTTGCTATGTGTGAAGTTCTCAAATTTGATTTTTTCTTGTAAAAGTTTATCGTAGGTATACATGGTAAAAGCTGCTGCTTTAATTTGTGAAGATATTTTTTTCATATCTTTTTTTGGATTAGCTTTTTTTATACTCTTTTTGAGTTTATCTAATGTTCTTACACTTAATCTTTTTTGGAAGATAAATTCATCATTTGGTTCATCAAATCCAGGTGTCAATGTTTCACTATATACATCAGCTGCCATTGCGTCTGTATCTACACCTAAGTTTACTCATGATTAATTTTTTCATTGATTAATTTTCCTTATTATTTTTATAGTGAGATGTTATTATAAAAGTGTTAATAGAGTATTAATCAATAAAAAATTATTGTAAACTAGTGATAAAGTTAGATTAAATATTAAATTTAAATACCTTTTACAAAATCTAAACTAATAGAATTTACACAATGTCTTGTACTTTTTTCTGTAAAACCCTCGCCTTTAAAAACATGCCCAAGATGACCTCCACAAGCTTTACATGTAATCTCAACTCGCATACCATCTGCATCACGAGTGTGTTCTACTGCTCCACTTATCTCATCATCAAAACTAGGCCAACCACAGCCTGAGTTAAACTTGCTATTTGAGTTATATAGTGGAGTATCACAACGTCTACATGTAAAGACTCCATCTTCATAAAAATCATTGTATTTACCGCTATATGGTGCTTCTGTGCCTTTGTCTTGTATGATGTACTCTTCTTGTGGTGTTAATTGATTCATTGTGTTTTATTCTCCACTCTTAGTAAACCAAGTCCTAACATAACAAATATAGAACCACTTATACGGTTAAAAATTCTAGCTCTTTTTTCATTTGAGAACCAAAACTTAAAGTACTTTGCAAAGTAAGCAAAACTCATCAATGTTGCAAAAGAGAAAAACATAAATGTTAATGTCATTGTAAAAAACTGGGGCAAAAGTGCAGCACTAGGGTTTAAAAATATTGGAAAAATTGCTGTAAAAAAAACTATTGGCTTAGGGTTTGTAACACTCACTAAAAAACCTTTTCTAAAGACCTTCCAGTTGTTTTTTTCTATCTTTACTCCATTATTAGAATCAAATACATTTGCTAAGTTTCTAAACTGTTTGATTCCCATATATATAAGATAACTTGCTCCTAAAACTTTCATAATCAAAAACAGTGTTGAAGACGTTTGCAAAATCGCACCAAGTCCTAACATAGAAACACTTGAAAGACAAAAAAGTCCCAATATATTGGCAAAAGAGGAGATATAACCTCCTCTCATGTTATGCATAAGTCCATTGTTAATCGCCAAGAGTATAGCTGGACCAGGACTAATGATAGTTAAAAATGAAACTGTTGCAAACATATACCATGAATTTAAATCCATCGCTTTTCCTTTTTTTAAACAAAATTATATTGTTATTAATTATATATTCATGCCTTTAATAAATCTTTTTAGTAGTGAATCACTACATTTCCTATAGTTTATGTGTCCATCACGTCTAAAATACGCAGTTAATTGAGACTTCGTTATCTCTAAACCATCTTTTTTAAATATAGCTACAATATCTTCATCTTTCAAATCAAGTGCAATTTTTAGTTTTTTTAAGATGATATTATTTGAAAAATATATCTTTTTCTTTTTTACTTTTTTATCACTTGGCCCTCTTTTATATACAATAAAACCATTTAAAAACTTCTCAAAACCCTCAGCACTTAGAAGTATAAACTTCTCATCACTTGGCTCTCTTAGTATATCGTCTACATCATCTTGTGTTATCTTCTTATCTACGAATTTATACGATTTTAGTATATCAACTCTATCTAATTTAAGTGAACTCATTATACTACTGAGTTTATAATTATTTGTCATTTTATTCTCCTATTTTTATTGTTTTTAAATCTTTAGCATCAGAAGCTATCCACTCTTCTTCACTAAAGTCTTTATCTATTATATCTTTAATTTCTCTTTTCATATACTTACCCTTTGCTGTCACTGCTACGTCACCATTTGGTAAAATCAACTCTCCACTTCCTTCAAAAAGTCTTCCTCTATCACTTGTAACTCTTGCTACTACTTTTAACTCTTGATTTAGAGGAACTGGCTTTTTATATCTTAGGTTAAGCTCTACAGTTACACCAAAACTATCCGCTCCATACTTAATCATCAAAGCTCGCCCTATAGTCTCATCCAATATAGTAGCGCTAATCCCACCATGCAGTATGTTTGGATAACTTTGCAACTTATCATTTGGTGTAAAAACTGCTATTATCTCTTCACTGCTTGTCTCATAAAACTTTGTTTTAAGCCCCAAATCATTCTCTACTCCACAAACAAAACAGTTTTTAGAAATCTTTTGTCTGTTCACTATATCAAATTTCACTTTTTGCCTTTTTACTTTTATTATATCTATTTATAGCTTTTTACTTTTAGTTTGAAAAATAATATGCTATGACTGATATATTCTTTTTTATAGGTTATGCAAAAAGTCTAATAATTGATAAACACTTTTTGAATCAAAACCATATAAGTAACAGTCGCTACAAATATACTCAAAAGTGCATTTTTATACTTTACATGTAAAGACCCTGCGATAACTATACCAATCATCTCTGCGATACCATAAGGATAGACTCCCCAACTCACATCTTTGAGTGCATAAAAAACAAGAATAACCATAATCATAACAGGCATATTCCACTCTATATACTTAATAGTAGCTGATGGTTCTTTATTTCTAAAAAATATAAATGGGATTATCCTAGTCACATAAGTCAAAACAGAAGCTATAACAATCCCAGCTATAATATAACTACTATCCATCTTCTAAAGCCTTTTTAAATAGTATCAATACAACAGCCGCCAAACTCAAAGATAGTATAAGCATCTTATCACTTGGAAATGCTAACATTCCTACAAAACCAATGACGATAGAGATTAAAAATGGTTTATGTTGTCTGCTTTTGTTATATAAATCTATAGATAAAACTACAAAAAGAGCGGTTAATGAAAACTCAATACCGCGATAATCAAATGGAACTA
Source organism: Sulfurospirillum arcachonense (assembly GCA_015662785.1). Taxonomy (GTDB): domain Bacteria; phylum Campylobacterota; class Campylobacteria; order Campylobacterales; family Sulfurospirillaceae; genus Sulfurospirillum_A; species Sulfurospirillum_A arcachonense_A. The sequence goes on from DQTM01000040.1 coordinate 3,223, forward strand.
TATTGCCTAAGACTGCACCTATAACACTTCCAACTATCCAATAACTCTGATTTAGAGCGGTTATGATAAGATAAACTCTCTCTCGCTCCTCTTCTTTTACATCATTTGTTTTTAAAAGAGCAAAAGTTTCATCAGTAAGCCCAAATATAATATAGTGCTTTTTCCAACTAAATTTTTTCAAAGTACTTAGCATTGATAGACCATAAAAAGTGTGTCGGAGATTTAGTAAAAATATAGCTACACCTATTTCCAAAATAGTTGCTTGTGAAGCAAACAGAGCAAGAACTAAAAACTGTCCTGCACCTGCAAATATAAACAAAGACATAAAAAAAGCATAATACCAAGGAATAAGAAGTTTAGAGAGAAGAAGACCAAATGCCATTCCCAAAGGAATATATCCCATAAGAACTGGTATAGTCATCTTAAAAATAGAGAAAAAACTCATTATTTTAGATATTTATTTATATAGTTTTTTCTATTATCAGTTTTTTCTATAGTTTTTTCTATTGGTTTATCTTTTGGCTTTACGTCATCAAAATATAAAGTATCAATAGCAAATATAATCAATATAATAACAACAAAAGGAAGTAAGATAAGCATTAAACTACTTGTCTCTTAAGTTGATTTACTGTTTGTAACATCTCGTCACTCGTTACAATTGCTTTTGAATTTGCTTCATAAGCACGTTGACCTGTGATAAGATCTGTCATCTCTTCAACAAGTTGAACGTTACTCATCTCAACAAACTGTTGCCTAGTTTGTCCCATACCTTCAAGTCCAGGAGTTCCTGTGATAACATCTCCTGAAGCTGACGTGTTTAAAAAGTTATTATCTCCTAGTGAGTGAAGACCAGCTGGGTTTATGAAGTTAGCTAATTCAATCTGACCAATGTCTGTCATCTCAGTTTGACCAGCCTGAAGAACTGATATAGTTCCATCTGTTCCAATTGAAATCTGTGTAGCATCTTCTGGAACAGTCACTTCTGGAAGCATCTTGTAACCGTCTGAGTTTACTATGCTACCTTCATTGTCTAGTTTAAATGAACCATTTCTCGTGTAAGCTGTTGTTCCATCTGGAAGTTGGATTTGAAAAAAACCTTTTCCTGTTATAGCCATATCTAAGTCATTGCCTGTCTCTTTAAAGTTACCTTGAGTAAACTGTTTTGCTATCGCAGTAGGACGAGAACCAAGACCTATTTCAATTCCTGTTGGAGACACTGTATTGGCACTCGTTGATGTACCTGCATACTCCATTGTTTGGTACATCAAGTCTGCAAATTCTGCACGTTGTTTTTTATAACCAATTGTATTTACGTTTGCAATATTGTTTGAAGTTACATCTATCTGTGTCTGCTGAGCAATCATTCCTGTTGCTGCTGTATAAAGTGAACGTATCATTTAATCTCCTATGCTCGTGTTTGTGCTAATTTATTTATTGCGTCGTTGTTGAGGTCATTCATATGTGAAGTCATCACTTTTTGATACATCTCAACCATTCTATGAGCTTCGATTAGCCCCACCATCTCTTTTACAGGATTTACGTTACTAGTTTCTAAAAAACCTTGTGCAACTACATCTGCATTTTGTAAATCTCTAAAATCTTTTATATCATTAAATTTATAAAGGTTTGTACCCTCTTTTGTAAGTGATTTTATATCATCACTTTGAGCTATAAAAAGCCTACCTAAAGGAATCTCACCCTCTCCAAATCCCTCTTGAAGATTTGCTGAGTAAATATTGCCTGTTTTATCTACGGTAAAAGTGCTATTTGATTCTACTTTTATATACTGTCCATTTTGAAAAAATGTTGATAAAAGAATTGGATAACCCTGCTTTGTTGTAAGTGTTCCATCGTTGTCTATAACAAATGACCCATTTTGAGTCGCTCTAATACCGTCAGGAGTATCTACCATAAAAAACACATCTGCACGTTTGAGTGCAAAATCAAGTGGATTTCCAGTTGCCTTAAGTCCACCTTGCTTAAACTCTACATACTGTTCACTTATCTGAGGAACTCTATCAATAGAAGCATTAAGAAACTTTGCAGCCTCTTTTGTATGATTTTTTATAGGCATCTCTTCTTGGAACTCTTGAAAAATTCTCTTAAAATCACCTATAACAACATCATCACGTTTAAATGCATTTGTATTTACATTGGCTAAGTTGTTTGTTATAACATCGAGTCTGTTAAACTGAGTTACCATAGCTCCAGTAGTGGTGTAATATCCATTTTGCATTAATTTTCCTTTGTTATCTTCAATAACTAAAGCAATAGGTGTTCCATTTGACATGTTCTAAATATTTCTTTACATGTACCTGTACTTAATCATGATTTAAATAAGTTTGGGTATAATATATACCTTTTTTACACCCATATTTAGGAGCGGACTCATATGTCAACAAAAGAGCTTTATGCAGATTTAGAAGAGTTATTTAAAGAGAACGAAAAGGGCAATGTAACCTACGAAAAAGTTATGTCACTTTTTATTAAACAACCAACAGCATCAAATGTAAAAAAAATGACAACACTGATAAAAAAGTATAAAATTACACTTATAACATCAGCAGAATTAGCAAAACTTAGAAACTTAGAAGAAGCACTAAAAAGAGCTGAAGAGGCTCAAAGACTGCAAGATGAAGCACTAGAAAAAGAGTTTGACTTAGCAGGTGATAAAGAACTTTTAGAGTGGTCTAGAAGTGATAGTCCCGTTAGAATGTACCTAAGAGAGATGGGTCTTATCTCACTTTTAACAAAAGAAGAAGAGATAGAAATTAGCAAAAAAATAGAATTTGGTGAAGATATTATCATCGATGCTTTTTGTTCTGTTCCATACCTAATAGACTTTATTATTGATTATAAAGAAGCACTTATAAATAGAGAACGTAGAGTAAAAGAGCTATTTAGAAACTTTGAAGATGATGAAGAAAGTAATGATGACAGCAGTGAAGATAGTGAAAAAACTGCAAAAAAAGCTACTAAAAAAGACAATAAAAGAACTGAAAAAGTACTAACTAGCTTTAAAGCACTAGAAAAAGCAAAGAAAGATTGGCTTAAAACTATTGCTAAAGTTCCTGAAGACATGGAAGATGAAGAAGCAAAAGCCATATATGATATAACTGTAGCATTTAAGAAAAAAATACTAAAAGAGATGCTTCTTGAACTAGGACCTACAAGTAAACTTATAAATGAACTTGTAAGATCTATGGAAACTTCACTAAAAAGTGATGATGAGTTTGATAAAGAGCTGAAAAGACTAGAGTATAGACTCCCTCTTTTTAATGACACACTAAAACAAAACCATGATAAACTTTTAGAAAAAATTATAGATTTAAATAAAGATGAAATTACAGGTTTAGTTCCTGAAGCTACTATGGTTTCTACTTATGTAGAGATAAAAAAGCTTTTTCAAACAAAAGAGGCTAGTAAAGAAAGTTTTAATCTTGACCCTGAAGTACTTAAAGAGATCGTAGAACAGATTAAACGTGGTAAAAAAATTGCAGATGAGTCAAAAAATCGTATGGCAAAATCAAACCTACGTTTGGTTGTATCTATAGCTAAACGTTATACAAACCGTGGGCTGCCTTTCCTTGACCTTATCCAAGAGGGTAACATTGGTCTTATGAAAGCTGTTGATAAGTTTGAATATAAAAAAGGTTATAAGTTCTCTACTTATGCTACATGGTGGATTCGTCAAGCGATTTCACGTGCTATTGCAGACCAAGCTAGAACTATTCGTATACCAATACATATGATAGAAACTATAAACAGAATCAACAAAATAATCCGTAAACACCTTCAAGAAGAAGGAAAAGAACCAGATATTGATACAATTGCAGAAGAAGTAGGATTAAGTATTGATAAGGTTAAAAACGTTATCAAAATCACAAAAGAACCAATTTCTCTTGAAGCTCCTATTGGAAATGAAGATGATGGAAAGTTTGGTGATTTTGTTGAAGATAAAAACTCTATTTCTCCTATGGACTTTATGCTCAAAAACGACCTTAAAAACCAGATTGATGATGTACTTGACCAGCTGAATGACAGAGAAAAAGCAGTTATAAGAATGAGATTTGGTCTTATGTTTGATGAGAGTGACAGAACTCTTGAAGAGATAGGAAAAGAGTTAAACGTAACAAGAGAGAGAGTACGTCAAATTGAAAGCTCTGCTATCAAAAAACTTAAGCATCCAAAAGTTGGTCGTAAACTAAAGAACTACATAGAAAGTTAAATGAATTTTAATGAAGCATGGATAGAACATGACTATAACCCTTTTATCGTTTTTGGTGAAGATGGAAGGGTAAAATCTCTTAACCAAGAGGCTCAATACCTCTTAGGTGAAGCTCAAAACAGAGAGATTTTTGAGCTAACTGGGGCATATGCAAGCCACTCATATGGATTTAAAACAACAGCTCTAGATTTAACTTTTGGTTCATATAAATTTTACGCTATTACTATTGGTTATCTAGATGAAAATGAGATAGGCATAAAACTATACAAAACTGCTGCAAAAAAATTCATAAGTATAGAAGAACATGGAGAGAGTGTAAATATATATGCTATATTAGACTTATGCATAAGTGCATCAAGTACAAGATGTAAGGCAGAATTTACAAAAGAGTTTGATCCAACCTTTCCAGATATCAAACTACAAATAAATAACTTCACAAAACTACTAGATAAAATATACCAATCTCACTCGTCAGCTACATTAATAAAAACAAAACTATCCCTACTAACAGGTGAACATATAAAACAAAATGGCAAAAAATACCCTATTTTTTCTATACATGTAACAACTGATTATAGAGATAGTGGCTATGAAAAAGATATAGAATTTGTAGCTTCAAAAAGCAATACTATGGTAAGATTTCATGAAAACTCTACTACTATTAACTCTGCTATGGTTACTTCCTAAGAAACATACCTAAAACAAGACTAGAAATTGGAACAGCTCCAATCCCTACTAAAAAAGGAATTGCAGAAAACAACTCATTCCTAATAAGAAAAAGCATAGCTATACAAAGAAGCGCATAGGCAATGAGCCTAAAAGGGTTAAATACCCCTTTCCCACTTTTAAAAAGATTTGAAAAAGTCTGTTTTATACCAGAACTCTTTTTTCTCTCTTCTTTATATAACTTTACAAACTCCTCTTTACTTAGCTCTTTAGCTTCAATGTTTTCATCTTCTCTAAAGAGTCCAAATTTATCATCAATCTTATCTAGTTCATCTACCTCATCAGGAATTTCGCCATTTTCAAGTCGTCTTTCTATCATACCTTTGTACGACAAAAATGAGGCAAATATAATAATCATAGAGCAAATAAAAGAGACTTGTGTATTTATAAGCCACTTATCCCCCATAAACAAAGAGAGCAAGATTAAAAATAAACTTGCTCCAAGATAGACAAAGGAAACTTTAGTCTTCATCATCATCCTGATTTTCGTACTTTTTATAACGAACGTCATCTTTAAATTCAGCATATGACTCTACCTGTTTTTTATAAGCTTTATAAACATTCATAATAGCTCCTCCAACTCCCCAAAGAACACCCATCCAAAGTAACCAATCATAACCAAAAGAGCTTTTCATAAGCATACCTGCACCAACTCCAAGAAGAATTGCTACAACTATAGATATACCAAGTGAAAGCCCATCGGCACCTTCAACTAGCTTGGCATATTTTGGAGTTTCCTCTTTACTCATTTAATCTCTTTCATAACTTTTTGTGCAGCTTTTATACAATCTTCTATCATCTCATCAGTCATCGCAGCACAGATAAATCCTGTCTCATACTGACTACAAGCAAAATAAAAACCTTCATTTAACATACCTTGATGAAACTTAGCAAAAGTATCTGTATCACTCTTAAGTGCATCATCAAAATTCTTTACTTCATTTTCATTAAAAAAGAAGCCAAACATACTTCCTCTTACATCTACTTGAAGTGCTATTCCATTATCTTTGGCTGCATTTTTAAAACCTGCTACTAGCTTTTTAGCTTTTGCTTCAAAACCACTGTATAAATCTTTTTCTTCTAAGATTTTCTCTAGCGAAGCCATACCTGCATGCATTGCAACTGGGTTTCCACTAAGAGTTCCTGCTTGATAAACAGGACCATCAGGACTAAGCTTGTTCATAATGTTAAGTTTTCCACCAAACGCTCCAACAGGCATACCACCACCGATGACCTTACCAAAAGTCACCATATCAGGAATTACGCTTGTAAGTCCTTGTGCTCCCTTAAGTGAAGCTCTAAAACCACTCATAACCTCATCAAATATCAACAGAGTTCCATTCTCATCACAAAGTGTACGTAATTCTTGAAGAAACTTTTCATCAGCAGGAACAAGCCCCATATTACCAGCTATTGGCTCAAGAATAATACAAGCTATGTCACTAGAGTTTGCAAAGCATTTTTTTACACTTTCTATATCGTTATACTTTGCTAAAAGAGTGTGTTTAGTCAAGTCAGCCGGAACACCTGGACTTGAAGGAGTTCCAAAAGTTACTGCACCACTTCCAGCTTGCACTAAAAGAGAATCACTATGCCCATGATAGTTTCCCTCAAACTTAAGAATATCATCACGTCCCGTATATCCACGAGCAAGACGAATTGCACTCATTACAGCTTCTGTTCCACTACTTACAAATCTGATTTTATCAATGCTTTCAAACATATCACAAATTTTACTAGCAAGTTTTGTTTCAACCTCAGTAGGTGCTCCAAAACTTAAACCTTTTGTAACTGCATCCATAACAGCAAACTCTATTGTTTTATCACAATGACCAAAAATAAGCGGTCCCCAACTCTGAACAAAATCTACATAACGATTGCCATCAACGTCAACCAAATATGCACCCTCGCCACGTTCAATAAAAATTGGAGTTCCTCCAACACTTTTAAATGCTCTTACAGGAGAATCAACTCCACCAGGAATAACGCTTTGCGCTTTCTCGAATGCTGCTTTACTGTTACTTGTAGTCATCTGTTTACCTCACTTGTTACGTAAAAATAGAGTGCTTCTATCTCACTATTTGTTAAAAAATACTTTGGCATTACTGAATCTGATTCTTGTAATGCTTTAAAAAACTTATCTTTAGAGAGTTCATTAATAGCTGGTGCTATTAACTCTTTTTGTTTTCCTTTATGTTTATACTTTGCTATGATTGAACCTTCACCTTTAGCACCATGACAAGAGATACAACCAATTCCTCGTGGATTAGAATAAAGCATCTTTGCATACTCCATTTTGGTTATAAAATCTTCAGCTTTTAAAGATACAAGCACTAGCAATACACAAACAAAAACTCTCATTTATCCTCTTTTTAATTGAAAAAAGATATAATAGCTAAAATAGACTTATTGTGTTATTAGAGATAGTCATAATAGTCGTTAAAGAGGTGAGGTTGTGCAAAACTTTTTTTGAGTCTTAGTGATAACTAAGGCGATGAAAAATTTTGTGCAAAATTGCCTTTTTAAAGGCTACTTTATGTGCTAACTCTTGTAAATATAATAAGTCTAATAAAATTTAAGGACACTAAAATATGACAATTTTAGATGGAAAAGCACTATCAAATAAAGTAAAAGAAGAGATTAAAAAAGAGACTGACGAGTTAAAAAAAGAGGGAATTATTCCTGGTCTTGCAGTAGTTTTAGTAGGTAGTGACCCTGCTAGTCAAACCTACGTTGCATCAAAAGAAAAATCTTGTACAGCAGCAGGTATATTTTCTGAAAAAATAACTATGAATGAAGATGCCACTGAGGAGAGACTGCTTGACAGAATTGCTAAACTAAATGCAGACGATAGTATTCACGGTATATTAGTTCAACTACCACTTCCAGAGCATATTGATACTGCAAAAGTACTTGAAGCGATTGACCCTAAAAAAGATGTTGATGGCTTTCATGTTTCTAATGTAGGCCAGCTAGTAACTGGTGAGCCTACCTTAGTTCCTTGTACGCCACTTGGTGTTATGAGAATTCTAAAAGAGTATGGCATCGACCCAATGGGCATGGACGCTTGTGTTGTTGGTGTTAGTAACATTGTTGGAAAACCTATGACAAACCTGCTCATAAATGCAAGAGCGACCGTTACAGTCTGTCACTCAAAAACAAAAGACTTAAAAGCTCACACAAGTAGAGCTGACCTTCTAATCGTAGGTGTTGGAATTCCACACATGATTAAACCAGACATGGTAAAAGAAGGTGCAGTTGTTATTGATATTGGTATCAACAGAATGACATGGGGCAAATATGAAGGAAAACTTGTAGGCGATATAGATTTTGAAACAGTCGCGGACAAATGTAGTTTCATTACACCAGTTCCCGGTGGAGTTGGTCCCATGACAATTGCAATGCTTCTTAAAAACACTCTTAGTGCTGCAAAGATGAGTGTCAATAAATGAAAAGTTTTTTAAACAAGCTATTAACTTGGTCAAATTCATGGACGGGTACTATTGTTATCGTCCTTTTAGTTATATTTTTTGTTGCTCAAGCTTTTGTGATTCCTAGTGGAAGTATGAAAAAAACACTTCTAATTGGTGATCATCTCTTTGTTAAAAAGTTTAGTTATGGAACTCCTACTCCTCATCTTCCTTGGCTTGAAGTTCAAGTTTTACCTGATTTCTTTGGAAATGGTCACCTAATCGAAGGTGATAGACCAGAGCGTGGGGACATAGTAGTTTTTCGTTACCCAAAACAACATAAAGTTCATTATGTAAAGAGGATGATTGCTGTTGGTGGAGATGAAGTACTTTTTCAAGACAAACATCTATACATTAGTTTCCATGAAGGTGAACAATGGATGAAAGAGAACTATCCCCAAGAAAAGCTACATGTAATAGCCGGAAAAACTTGGGTACTAAACCCTTATATGGAAAAATTTCCAGGGATTCAATATGATGAAAATGTAAATCTTTTTGCTCAAATGAAGATGTTTCTCTCAGCAAATGATTTTGCTATGCAACCTGTTGTTGTAGATGAACTTCCAAAAAATTTCAACTCTGAATTTAATGCCTTTTATAAAAAAATACCAGAAGGTGAATTCTATATGGTGGGTGACAACCGTGACCACTCAAATGACAGTAGATTTTGGGGAAGTGTTTCATATAGCCTCATAGTAGGAAAACCTTGGTTTATCTACTTTAGTTGGGATGATGATTATAAAATCAGATGGAATAGAATCGGACGTTTCATAGAGACAATAGAACATGACAAAGAGTTTTTAGATGGAAAATGATGAAATAGTAAAAATTGCAGCCACTGTTTTAGCTTTAGCAGTAGCTATCATTGGTCATGAAATCATGCATGGTTATATGGCTTACCGTTATGGTGACAACACAGCTAAAGATGCGGGAAGACTCAGTATAAATCCTTTAGTTCATATTGATCCAATTGGGACTATAGTAGTTCCTGCGGTTCTGTTTTTTACTGGTGCTCCATTTCTTTTTGGTTGGGCAAAACCAGTGCCAATATACATAAGAGAAGTTATAAGAAATGCAGGGTACAAAGGTGCAATAAATGTATCTTTAGCTGGTATCTACTACAACTTTGGACTTGCTTTAGTTGCTTCTGTAATACTTAGATATGTGGATTTTAACTCAATTGATTCTATGTTTGAGTATTTTATAATCTTATTTGTATTTCAATCACTTGTGTACAATGTAGTTTTAGGTTTCTTTAATCTTATGCCAATTCCACCACTAGATGGCTCACATGCCTTATCATACTTTGCAGCATGGAACAAATGGGACAGAGTTGTAAAATTTTATAGCTCTATAGAGAGATATGGCATGGTTATATTAATTCTCATCATAGCAACACCAGCTTCACAATACTTCTTTGCACCAGTTAGATATATCATCGATATGCTAAAATAGGAGAGGTTATGAGAATAGTTTTATTTGTTTTAATTTTACTGTTCTCGTCATCTTCTTTTGCCATAAGCCTTGAAGATGGTCTTAGAATAAGACTCAACTACTCTATCAAAAACAACATCAAAAACACTCCTCATGAAACAACAATAGAGTTTCTTGAAATCTACCTTGATACTCTTAAATACAAAGAGTTATTAGAACTAAGTACGAAAAAAGCAAAAGAGA
>DQTM01000070.1 GCA_015662785.1 Sulfurospirillum arcachonense
CCCGTTTTTGCTTTAACCTGTAACTTTCACCAGTAACATTAATGAGATGCGAATGGTGTATAAGTCTATCAAGTATTGCAGTTGTCAATGCTTCGCCGTTCATGGCATATACAAGCATTGCATCATCAAGAACTTTTTCTATTGGAACACTTCTTCCAACTCCAGCTGGGTCTGAACCCTCAGGAAACATCCACTTTGCACCGGGTTTCAAACCAAGATCTTCAAGTATGACTTTTAGAGGAACTCCAGTCCACTCAGAACACGAAAGCATCCCATGAGTAACTTGCAAAGAGTTCATTCCTGGCCCTCTCCACTCCATGCCATTGTTAGCAGCACACTCAAAAGCGTGAATAACACTAATGCTAGGATATCTCATGATGTCTTCTAAAGTAAGCACTACCTCTTTTTCAACCAGACCATGAATCAAAAGTCTATACTCTTTTGGATTGATGTCTATTACTCCACCATGACTTCTAGTAAAATGAAGACCATTTGGAACAATGATACCTTTGAGGTCCTGCCAAGGAGTAAAGCTAATAGACGCTTTTTGGTCTGCTGTTAACCAAGGAACAAATCTTCTAACAACATTTGCTTCGTACCGTGAAGGCATCCCGTAAGGTGAGTCGTTATTGTCTCTTCCCCATTTTAATCCCCATTCAGGATTATGTGGAGGTAGATTTTTTTGGATTGATTGGTGATTTTGCTGCAAGAGTTGTTGCACTACCTAATGCAGCCGCAGCTGATACAGAAATCAAAAAACCTTTTTTTAAAAAGTCTCGTCTACTCTCTTTGGAACATTTTCAATCTCATGAGCTACTTTTTTTACTAGCTCTGAGGTTGAAAGAGTATGTTCGTTTTTTATTGTTATATCTCTCAATATTACCTCCTATATAATTTAACTATTAATTAAATTAACACTATTTTGTCATTTTTATGAAACAAATTTTTCAAAAAAATATTTTTTTTGGGAATGGTGTTACAAGTTGTAGCAGTTAACTTTTGTCTTATTTAATTATTATATTTTTTTATAATAATATATATAAGTAGTTCGCTCAAGAATGGTTATTTAGTTCTTTTCTTTATTTGAGGATAGGCATTGATAAAGATTGCAGAGATGACAAATACACCTCCAATAAAGGTTAAACTAGGAGGTATCTCTCCTATAAAAAGCCATAGCCATACAGGGGCAAATGTAGTCTCTATAGTAGAAAAAACACCAATTTCTGCGGAGCTTATGAACTTTGTTGAACCATATATAAGAAACATTGCAACTACTTGCATAAGTCCCATCAAAAAGAGCCAAAAAAGACTTTTGGAAGATATATCAAAAACATCATCAGCAATAAAATACATAATGAACATCAGAAAAAACCCACTCGCTGAGATGATAAAATAGTGTGAAAAATGGGTAAACTTTCTAAGAAGTGTTAGTTGAAGTCCCATAAAAACTGCCAACAAAATACCTAAAAAATCACCAAGAAGATTCCCACCTATACTAAATGAGTTTCCAAATATAATCACAACTCCCAAGAAAGAGACCCCAATTGCAACAGCCGTTGCCTTTTTTATCTTTTCTTTTAAAATAAGGTAAGAAAAAACCGCCCCAAAAAATGAAGAAGTTGCTAAAAAAACTACGGTATTTGCTGCAACTGTGTACTTTACAGAAAAGACAAACAAAGATGTTCCTATCCCTGAGATAAGTGCAATAGTAAGTATTATAAAGAGCTCTTTTTTTGCCCTTGGAATTACGTCTTTCTCGCCTTTTATGAGCCAGACAAAGAGCATGATTACGCCCATAAACAAGCCTCTATAAAAGGCTATTACAGAAGCATCGGCATCAGCTAGCCTTACTAAAAGAGCATCAAAGCTAAGAACTCCAATGCCAGCAGAAGCAAGCAGCATACCTTTAAATTGTAGATTAACCAATTAAAACCCTTACACCATCAACAAACATCTGAACTGCTAACATCAATAATAACATTCCCATTAGTTTTTCTAAAGCATTAAGCCCTTTTTCTCGTAAAACCTTATATAAAAATGGTGACATATAGAGTATAAATGTGGAACAGGCCCAAGCTAACATCAAAGATGCAAAAAGACCCCAAAAATGATCACTGTATGACTTGGTCATAACCAAAAGAGTAGCCAACGCAGAAGGTCCAGCGATGAGTGGTATTGCTATAGGAACTACAAAAGGATCTTCAGAACCAAAAAGTGCAACATTGCCTTTTTCTCCAGGGAAAATCATCTTCAAAGCAATCACAAAAAATATCACTCCACCTGCTATAGTAACTGCTCCTGTCTCTAAGTGAAAGATGTTAAGAAAAGCTTCTCCAAAAAAGAAAAAGGTAAGAAGTATAATAAGCCCAAAAATTGACTCTCTTATGATAATAAACTTTTTTCTTTTCTTATCTACATCTTTCAAAATAGCTAAAAGCAGAGGAACATTTCCAAAGGGATCTAAGATAAACATCAGTAAAACTGCTGTTCCTATTATTGAAAATTCTGCACCCATACTATTACCTTATACATATATTTTTACCAACATACCATCGCACAACTGCCATAGTAGTATAATCCATCTCTCGTTGAGCAAATGGAATCGAATTGACTCGTAGCTTAGAGGTAACAACCCCACTAGCTAGTACTGAAAAAAGAAAAAACAGAAACCCTATCCATGCACTATGAAGATACCACCAAAAAAATAGCCCTACTAAAAATGGAGCCAAGATGATAGCTAGATAGATAGCATAAACAGCAAAGTTACACCAAAAACCCTCGATTTTGGGCATAACTTCTATCTGAAAAAGTTGCTCGTCGTGTTCCATTACTTTATGTTTATGAAGTTGAGTGGCATTTCCATATCTGCTTCACGAATAGCTTTCATGGCAGTTTGCAAGTCGTCGATAGACTTTCCAACAACTCTAACCTCTTCACCACGAATCGAAGATTTTACTTTTAGACCTAAGTCTTTTATCTTCTTAACTATCGCTTTTGCATCTTCTTTACTTAGAGTATCGTTTATGCTAACTGTTACCTTTGTGTTTCCACCACCAACAGTATCACGACTAGTCTCTTTAATGCCTTTTGAGCTAATATCACGCTTGATTACTTCTGCAACAAGTGTATCAAACATAGCATCTACTTTAGAGTCATTAGCACTAATAAGTGTAATAACTTTCCCTTTTTCATTAAAATCAAACTCACAAGTTACGCCCTTAAAATCCCAACGATTTGTGATAACTTTTTTTGCTTGCTCATATGCATCTTTTAGGTGTTGCTTCTCAATCTCTGCTGTTATATCAAAACTATGCTCTTTTGCCATCTTTGTACCTTTATATTTTTATGTGTATTCTATCTAAATTTAAGAAAAAATGATTTTTTACGCACCCAAATTTTGTATTAAGTCTCATTTTTCATATAAAAAGCATATCGTTTTTATATGAAATTGTACAATTTTAGATTAGTTGATGTGGGTTCCTGTCATTTGATGGGCGTGGCAAAGCGTAGACCAGCAAATGACAGAGATGGGCACGTTCAGTGCTCAGCAATCTCCTCGTACTTGTTCTACTGATTGTAACTCTTTTCTTAGTAATGCATTTATAAGAGTTTGATAAGGCACTTTTTTCTCACTTGCTAATTTTTTGAAAAATAAAACTATATCATTATCAAGTCTTAATGAAACAGGTATTTTTTTAGGTTCATAAAATCTACCTCTCACACCATCTGAAAAATCATATTCATCTTTCATTTCATAATCATCGAATTTTTCTCTTTGCTTAATGTTGCTCATAAAAAATCCTTTCTTTTTGATTTGCTTTTCTTGCACTAATTATTCTAATTATCTCTTCACCGTTTTCATCGAAGAACATATTGGCAACAACTAAAACTTTATCTTTAGTTGTTGTTCCTAGTGTTATCCATCTCTCTTCAAAGTAGTCAAAACGATGATCTAATTTTGAAATATGCATAGGGTCTAAAAAAACTTCCTTAGCTTCATCAAAACTAACTTGATGATTTTTCATATTTAAGCTATTTTTTTCATCACTCCATTCAATTTTCAAAATAATACCTTTTGCTAATGTAATTTGATTATAGCATTTTTGTATTTACATTGTCAATATATTGTATGTGAGTATAACGGTCGAATATAGCCAATAAGTCGCCGCTAGGCTACTTATTGGCTACTATGTTTTGTTATGTTTTTAGTCATATGCCTGTTGTCGATGTTTAAAATCAACTACAGCAATAATTAGTTTTTCA
>DQTM01000188.1 GCA_015662785.1 Sulfurospirillum arcachonense
AAATGAAAAACTAACATAGTCTAGTACACGCTTTGCAAAGCCTTCATTTGCCGTAATATAACTCCATACACGTATAACTTTAATGCCCTCTATCACCTCTGTCTGATAAAATTTATTTTTGTAACCTTCATACACTTTTCCTTGCGGAAAGTTAGGTGCACAGGTAATAATAGTGACTTCTACACCTTTTTTAACCCACTCTTTACAGTGTTCATGGGTGCGTGTTGCAGGAGCGTTAGTTTCAGGAGGGAAATTGTCGGTGATAAATAGTATTTTCATGATTATTTTGGTCTTTTCATAGTTTTTAACTTATTTGTATACAACCCAAAAATTCTTTTGGCCGTCAAATGTCCCATAAAGTGAAAATTTGCTTTTTCAATCCCACGTATTAAGGCTTTATTATCTGGAGAAACTAAAACGTATGCCTTAGTTGATATATTCTTTTTTTGCAAATCATTAGCAATATACCATAAGACTAAAGGGTAGATACCTTTTCCGCGATATTCTGGTATTGTTTTACAATCTCCAATCAGCGGAATATTCTTATCAAATTCAAATTGTGCTGGTAAAACTGGATCAAAATATACCCAAGACTCATGTACTATTTTTTCCTTCTGTCGTAGTATATATACTGACCTATATAGTGTTATACGTTCATCAACTGAGACAATTCCTGATTGATTACTATTAGAATATAGTTTAATATTATAGTCATTATCTTGCCAAATATTCTGCTCATTACACACATGTAAACTACCATTACTTTCATAAAGTAATTGGTTGATCTCCTGTACTTTTAAATATTTAATAATTTTATAGAATGATAGATTTTGCATTCTATTTAGAAATTGTCTTATGTTCATGCCATACCATTGTTATTCATCATATTATTTTATCTTTCTTTTTTGAATAGTAGCATTTCCAGTTGTTATCCATTCACCATTTTCACGAACTAACTTGGTTTCAACAAAATCAACATAACATTGCCTCAGTTCCTCAAATGAAAGTGAAATCACATCTCCATTTTTCTGTAATCTCGAAATATATGCAATATTATCTTCAAATACATTCAAAAGCACCGGTTTCTGCACATCTTGATTAAAACAGTTACTTCCACCATATTTATGTTGTGCACCCATATAGCAGTGTGCCAATAATAGTCCATTATCTTTAACAAGAGAATCTACAGCCTCTGGGCTTAGCTGCAATGCCAAATGGTTTAGCAAAATAGTATCGAATACCCATATTCCATTTATGTTATTAAGAGCGAACTGACCAAATTCATCATAGAGGGCAAAAGGCTTTTGATGCAGTCCTTTTAATTTTGTAGCATGATGAGTCAGCTTTTTAAAAACAGAAGGCTTCCATATCTTTTTGAGTTGACGGTATTGTGAACCGCCAAAAATATTTTTCAGCAAACCGACTGCGATATAAACAAACTGCTTTAAGCCCATCAAGCCTTTGTTCATTAATAGTCCTACAACATCACTCAGAGCTGTTTTAGCTGTCCGATGTTTCCAAACATTAAGATCATTGGCCGGGTTTTCCCAGATGTCAATATAGGACCAATAGTTTCGGATACCATGTTCACCCATCAGCTCAACTAGACCAATACCATTAGAAAAAAGTGCACTTCTTGAAAAAAGATAATTTCCTGTACCATGATCAATCCATGTACGGGGAAGATATATTTCCATATCAGCAATGCGTTTTAAACACACATCATATGATGGAGGATTCGCTCTTGGACTAAGCCCATGATACGCAATCTCTGTACCCATTTCATCTAATCTGTCCACTTGCTTTTTAAACTCCAGATCATCGAGTCCGGGTTCTTGTTTATACCCCTGCGGATCGCTGTGCGGAAAAATAGACTTTGTAAATTTGAAGTCATACTTTTCAAACAGGTCAACTAACTGTTCAAGTTTGCCACTACTGTCCCAGTCTGCATGATCTGTCAAGCAGATGGCAGCTTTAGCCCCGTTTGGATAGGGTTCGACCCATGCACACTCTTTGGGGGAGTCCAGTCGGTACACACTTGCATTCAACTCGATCCCCCTGGGATCTTTTTTTATCTTTTCAGAACCCCAAAACGGCAAACCTATACTAGCAATATCTTTAACAGTAAATGAAATAACAACTTCATCGCCTATTTTCTCGAACACCATATAAGGATATTTCGGTAGATCTATCTGAAAGGTATTTCCTTTTTCCTCTATAATTAGCCAACAGCCTACCGGAAACGGTGGCAGAACTTTGTTCTCAACTGTTTGTAAGCGTCTTTCACCATCAATATACCAAATCTTGTCTGCTTTGATGTTAGCCTTAAGTGCTATTGTATCTGCCTCATTGTCAATCACAAGCTTTAGTGAAGATGTCCATTCGTTGATCAATTCTTCGTCAATAGCACCAATTGGATTATACGATTGACTATTTTCAGAAACACTCCAACTAATATTTAACATGTTCAACCTCAACTACATACTTCATTTTTTACCTAACAGCACATTCGCGACTTTTGCAAATTTGGCTTTGTGTTTTTTCATATAGGGAAAGAGTTTATTGAATACAAAAAACTTTGGTTTGGAAAGTATCACATAGTGTGATGCATCGAACTCAATCAATTCAGGTTGAAACCCCTGTTTAAAGCGAAGTACACCCGGACTGCCCAAAGAGGTGAAGTCATAACTGATCAATCCAAGTTCTTTTGCTCTTTTTATAACATGCCAATGTAAAAAATGGCCCACACGATAATCGGTTTCTATACGCCTGGTGCCAACCATGCTATAGCTATACCGCTTTCCTGCCATGACCCCGTAATGTGCTCCGAGTAATTCTCCATCTTTTTTTACTGTCATCACAACAGCCTGCTTCCG
>DQTM01000231.1 GCA_015662785.1 Sulfurospirillum arcachonense
AAAATTTAACTACTAGACCCGATCTTAAGGGGATAAATTTTTATGCTAAAATTATCTAAATTCTTTATAGGTTTAGGTATGTTTGTTTTGATAGCTTACGATATCTCAAATGATAAAGATAGAAGAAAGATAGAAAAACTACTTTCAAGTTACGGAAATAGAGTAAACTATTCTCTTTTTGAAGTAGAGATTGAATCAGGCAAACTATCAAAGCTAAAAGAAAAATTGATAAAACATATGAAAGAAGAAGACTCTGTAAGATTCTATTTTTTAGATAAACTATCTATTCAAAAATCATACGATTTAAATAAAAAACGACCGATACCTTTTTACAAAAGCGAAAACTATGTTTTCTAAAACAATTGAAGAGATTTTTAACATCGAATCGTTAAAAGAGTCACTTCAAAACTACAAAAATGCAAAAGATTTTAATGAAATATTACTTCAAATAGAATCTGGAGATTTTTTAAAAAATATAGAAGACGGGTTTATCCCCCAACCCGTAAAATATTTTGAGATCGAAAAAAATGAAAATGAAAAAAGAGAGTTGGCACTATCTTCAACCTCTTCAAAAGTAATACAAAAAATCTTGGTAAAAAATTTAGAAAATATCGTAAAGTTCTCAAACCGATCATATGCTTATAGAAAAAACAAAGGCACTCTTAAAGCAATCAATAGAACCAAAGATTTTTTAAATAGAAACTTTTGGGTTGCAAAAGCCGATATAGATAACTTTTTTGACAGTATCAACCAAGATATACTCATACAAAAATTAAACCGCCTCATACAAGATAAACAAATCGTCAAACTAATAGCACTTTTTTTAAAAAATGGAATGTTAAAACAAAATAGCTGGATAGACAAAGAAAAAGGCGTATATCAAGGAGACAACTTAAGCCCTTGGCTAAGCAATCTATATCTTAACGACTTTGATCACTATCTTGAGCAAAAACACATTGATTTCATTAGATATGCCGATGATATACTATTTTTCGCAAAGCATAAAAGAGATGTGATCAAATTTTTAGATATGGCAGAAGGCTACCTCAATTCACTGTCTTTAACTTTTGGTAAAGATAAAACTATAATCTCAAACATAAAAAACGGGTTCACATATCTTGGTCTCTTTTTTAAAGAGAAACAGATCATTATGTCAAACGACAAACTTCAAAAAAAGATCTCAAAACTTTCAAAAAAGACAAAAAATAGCGATCTTTACCATACTGTTGAGGTCATCAATGAACATATTGATGGAATAAACAGATACTATCTAAAGATACTGACCGATACAAAGCAGTTTCATATCTTACAAGATCATATAGACAATATTTTGATCAAAAAGATAGTCCAAGCCAAACAGACCAAAACGATCAATAAAAAATCAAAATTTATTCAAATATTGTCAACACTAAACTCTTATACTATCAAAACAGCAGAAGAGAAACAAAAATATATCGATAGCATCGTAAATAAGGCTTATGAAAAAATTGCTTTGCAAAACCCACTAAAAAGTGCAAAGCAAGAGATCGCAAAAAGCAAATCGGCTTTTTTAAAGGAAAATATAAAATCAAGTGAATTAATCTTGGCAAAATTCGGACTATATGTAGGAGTAAGCAGAGGAAAAGTCACAATCAAAGAGTATGGAAAAATCATAAAACAGCTTCCATTTAATACATTATCAAGAATCATAGTTTTAAGCCCCGGTATAAATATATCATCAAATCTCATATATCAATGTAGTAAAAATAAGATAGATATAGATTTTATACACAACGATGCTCCATATGCTCAGATCACATTTTATAAAAGCATACCCTCATCTATATATCAAAAACAACTAAATCTTCTAACCACACCAAAGGCATTGGAGATAGCAAAAGCCATAGTAAAAGCAAAATCAAAAAACCAACTAAATCTCATCAAATATTTTGCAAGATATAGAAAAGATAGAGACAAAGATGAATTTGAAAGTTTAAAAAAAATCATAACAAAAATAGAGACAATCCAAAAAGATCTAAAAACCGCCAAAGATAAAAATAGCCTTATGGGATATGAGGGAGCTATATCAAATCTCTACTGGAGTGCCTTTGGCATCCTCATAGATATGCCTGATTTTAAGAGAGTAACACAAAATGCACCTGATACAATCAACCAAGCTTTAAACTACGGTTACGGCTTTTTATACCACCGTATTCAATCTGCCATTATAAAAACAGGTCTTAGCCTATATCACTCATTTTTTCACTCTGAGCAAACAAATAAACCTACTTTAGTTTTTGATCTTATAGAAGAGTTCAGACAACCGGTGGTAGATAGAGAGATCATCTCCATTTTAAACAAAAAGATAAAACTATCCTCTTCAAAAGGGAAACTAACAAAAGAGAGTGTAAAAGTAATTACTCAAAATATCCAAGAAAGAGTCGTAACACCTACAAAGTATAAAAAAGCAAAATATAAAATTACTTCAATCATAGATAGTCAAGTTTTACAACTTCATAAAATCATAGAAAATCCAAGTCTAAAATATAAAGGGTTTATAGCAAAATATTAGATTTTGATTTGCGAACTTTTTTTGTAAGCATATTTTAAGAAAAAAGAGCAAAAAAGGCTAAAAATAGGAAATCTAAGATTTTTTTATTTTTTTTGA
>DQTM01000026.1 GCA_015662785.1 Sulfurospirillum arcachonense
AGAAGTATCGCTTTTTCTTTATCATAAGAGGTAAAGAGTACAAAAACGATGAGAAAGTAGCTATATTTTAAGTTGTATTTATAGGCAAGTGTGATGTTGTCAGGTTCTACCCAAAGTATTACTACGAACATGTAAATCAAAAAGAGGCTGAGTGCTAGGGTAAATTTATGCTGTATGATGGCGTAAAACTTCTCATTAAATCTCCCCTCAAGTAGCCAAATAACCAACAACATTGCTCCAAAGACATTGATACCAGCCCGTGATATAGGCAGAGAAAAAGCAAAAAGTAAAGCTGTGTAGAGTATCCACTTTTGTGCTAGTGTTGTGCTTATCAAGTATGAAGCCTTTTTTCTATCTCTGAGAGAATCATCTGTGGGCTTATCATTCTGATTTGGTCACTATCTATGAGACAATCTTCCCCGCGAAAGAGATAAGAACCAAAAGAGACTTTGGGTTTAATGACAGAAAAAGCACTGGTTCCTTGCCCTAGAAGCGCCACAAAGTTCGTGTTCGTAGCTGCTGCGATATGAAGAGCTGATGTGTCGATAGTCACCAGCAAGTCCACATCAGCGATGATGTCTATGAAGCCACTAATGTCTGTTTTGCCCGTGAGGTTGATAGCAGAGGGGATAGCATCAGCATAGAGTGCATTGCTAGGGATGTCATTGTTATCTCCAAGAAGTAGAATTTGGTAGGGGATATTAGCTAGTAAGCGGGCAAGTGATTGACTTAAGTCTCTTGGGTATCCACGCGCACCTTTGTCACTTCCTAGTACCAAGGCTATAGTTGGAGAAGAGGACTTTTTAAAATATGTTTGTTTTTTACTATGTAGTTTGACAGGAGGGAGTTTTTTATAGGGTTTTTCTAAGTAGTTATTGACAAGATTGGCATAGTGATTTATATAATGACGGGAGCGGTTTATCTTTGGGGCATATGTGAGTAAAAACCCTCGTGCGTCATGGTTGTAGCCAATGATCTTATCAATTTTTGCTAACTTGAAAAACAGAGCACTTGAGAGTGCATTATGAAATAAAACACCCAAGTCATAAGACTCTTGTCGTATGGCTTTAATAAGAGAGATACTTCTTGATACTCTTTTTGTCTCTCTTGTATTATCTATAATAAAGTGGTGGATATCTAAGCCACGAAAGAGTTGTTCAAAGTAAGGCTTGCAAACTACTGTAAACTTTGCCTCTTTATAAGAATCTTGTAGTAAAAAGAGTGCAGGCAACATCATGATTGTATCGCCGATATAGTTGGGTGTTTTTATAATGATATTCATCTATTTTTGCCTTTATATTGGTGCAGAATATAACATTTTATGGGTTAAAACTCTGTTGATTTTAGTGTACCTACTTGTTTTTTGAAGATATTTGATAAATAGATAAAAGTTTTTTCTTTAAAGTTGTATCTCTTATTAGTTCTAGTCTTCTTTTAGTCTATTTAGGTAGGTATCCTAGTAATAGGGCAGTAATACCTTCTATATTTCTTTGGCTATTGGCATAAAAGTTTGTAAACATTAAGCCCTATGATGCGATTTTATCAAAGTCTTGGGAGATTTTCTTTATCAGTTTTGTACTCACCTATTTAACCTATTCTATACGAATAATAATTAGATTTAAATATAACATTAATATAGTAAAATAGTGAAATTTTAGGAGTCTCTATGTTTAATAATTATGTTATAAGAGTTGATTTTAGTAAAAATTCTAAATTTCCTTATTATCTTAAAAATATAGTAGGATTTTTGATACCTAGTGCCTTTTTTCAAAAAAAGCTACCCTTGTATGTAGATAGGAAAGTAGATAAAGATCTACAAAGAAGAGTTGACTATTACAATAAAGTTGAAGAAAATTTTGTTGTTGATCCCAAAGTTAAAACAATTAAAGCGTTTAAAAAAGAGAAAAAGAAGACTTACTTTTTTGACCTTTTTGAATATCTTCGCTACTTCCCAAAGCATTTTAAAATATCGTATCTTTTTGGAGATGTAACGACTATTCCACAGGTGCCAACTATTGTAAAAAGTAGACCTATCGCTGGGGATAACCAAAATTCTATTTTGATGAAACTTAACAAAGTCCGCCATTTTATCTTCGTAGAGGATAAAATCGATTTTGTTGATAAAAAAGATATTTTGGTATGGCGTGGAAAAGCACATATGCCACATCGTCAAGCTTTTGTGCAACGCTATCATGATAATCCCTATTGTGATATAGGAGAGACAAAGAAAAATAGAGATCCACTTATTGCATGGCAAAAGCCAAAAATGCGCCTAAATGAGCAGCTACAGTATAAGTTTATACTTTCTATAGAGGGCAATGATGTTGCTTCTAATCTCAAGTGGGTGATGTCTTCAAACTCGCTCTCATTTATGACTAAGCCAAAGTATGAGACATGGTTTATGGAAGGGACACTTATCCCTGATTATCATTATGTGCTGTTAGAAGATGATTATTCTGATTTGGAAGAGAAGGTGGCGTATTATAGTGAGCATATAGATGAGGCATTAGAAATCATTGCCAACGCACACGCCTATGTGGCACAGTTTAAAGATGCTAAGTTAGAGGATAGACTCTCTTTGTTGGTTTTACAGAAGTATTTTGAAAAGTCTTCTCAGCTCACTACATAACAAAATTTTCCCTCGGTAAATTTTTCTCCATAAAGAGAGAGTCCCTCTTTACTATGCAAGTTCTCATCAGACCAATATATCATGATAGTGTGTTTGTCAGATTTAAAATGCAGGGTTTTCACTTTTTGTTCTAAAGTTGCTTCTACTAAGTGAGCCTCTTTTAAAAGAGAAA
>DQTM01000164.1 GCA_015662785.1 Sulfurospirillum arcachonense
GTAAATTTTGACATATTTAAAAATCTTGTTGAGACATATCTAGATGGTTCTTCAATGTCTATAGCAATATCTCCTATGTCATCTGGGTCATCTTTAACATATACTTCATGGATTGTATCAAACAAGTGTTGAATTATTCTCTTGCATAATTTACTTCAGCTTCAGGAAGGACATTTTTTTCATATATAGTTTCCAATGCATTTATTCCTGTAAGGCTACCTTTAATTCCTACTCCGGAAAGCATAATAAGACCCAAAACTGATGCTATAGATATTCCCATTAGTTTAGTTATCTTTACTTAGTTAAAAAACTATCACCTTTATATGACTATTTTTCTCAATTAAACTATCATTTTCATGTGTAATTAAGATAGCGTTACTTTGTACTATAGGAGTTATCATCCCTGAACCATATCTATTTTTTCCAAAAACTTTAAAGTTTCCATTTTCTAATGAACCTAGAACTATATTGACTCTGCCAGATTTTACTTTGAATTCTTCACTGTTTTGAGCTATAACTATATTGTGTTCAGTTTGAAGTACTCCTTGTAAGTTTTTCAAAGCTGGTATTAAAAACAAGAATGCATTGATATAAGCTGCTAATGGATTTCCGGGCATTGAGGCAACTAATGTGTTTTCCATAGTTCCCATCATAGTTGGACGACCAGGTTTTATGTTTATGCCATGAAATGATTCTTTCAAACCATTTGTTTTTAGTGCCTCTTCAATAAAGTCAGCTTCACCCATACTGATACCACCAGTAGTTACTATTGCATCATAACTTTTCATATTTTTAAAGTACTCAATACTCTCTTCAAGATTGTCAGGAATAACACCACAATAATCAGCTTGAAACCCATGTTCATGAAGTAAAGCTAATAAAGCAGATGAATTTACATTATATATTTCATCTGCATTGGCTTTTTCCCATGGCTCTTTCAACTCATCGCCAGTTGAAAATATAGCAATACTTATTTTTTTATAAACTCCAACTGTACTAATGCCTTGTGAAGCCAGCATAGCAATATGACTTGAGTTTAGTCTCTCACCAATTTTTAGAATTTGACTTCCTAATTTTTGCTCTTCTCCTTTTAAACGAAGAGCATTTCCTATTTTTGTACTGTTTCCAATTTCAACACTTGTATCATTATAATTTATTGTGTTTTCAAAAGGTATGACTGTATCAACATCACTTGGAACTTTTGCACCTGTCATGATTTTATAGCACTCATTTTCACTCAAACATGGCTCAATATTCATACCAGCATATATGGTTTCTTTTATTTTTAGTGTTTTGTCACTATCACAATGTTTAAAAGCAAAACCATCCATTGCTGCATTGTCAAAAGCAGGCAGACTTTTCTTACAGTAATAAGGTTCTGCTAATACACGGCCAAGAGCGTTAAAGAGAGAGATATACTCTTTTGGATTATTTTTTTTAAGTAAATTTTGTAATTTTTCTAATGCTTCATTAAAATTAACTATTTTAAGTTTTTTCATTACTCTTCTAGCCTTGTTATTTGTGCTCCAAGAAGTGAGAATTTACCTTCTAAATCTTCATAACCACGATCAAGGTGATATATCCTATGAACTTTAGTTGTGCCATTGGCTACAAATGCTGCAAGTATGAGAGCTGAACTGGCTCTTAAATCAGTTGCCATAACATCTGCTGAGTTTAGTTCGCAATTACCTTCAACCGTCGCACTATGTCCTTTTAGCTTTATATTTGTTCCCATACGACTAAGTTCACTTACGTGCATAAATCTATTTTCAAACAGTCTCTCATCTATAATACTAGTTCCGTTCGCTTGTGTACAAAGCGCCATAAACTGAGCTTGCATGTCAGTAGGAAAACCTGGGTATTCTGTTGTTTCTATATCAGCCGGCAAGATTTTTTTTGCAGGAATAATTGTTATGGTATCTTTTGTCTCTTCTATACCAAAACCCATCTCCATAAGTTTTAGAGTTATTGCTTCCATATGTTTTGGATTAGTATCTGTTAAAGTTATCTTTGAGTTTGTTATGGCTCCTGCACACAAATAAGTTCCTGCTTCTATCCTATCTGGTATTACTCTAAAATCTTTCATATCAAGTAGTTTTCCATAACTACCAACTATGGTTAGATTTGCTGTTCCTGTGCCATCTATTTTTACACCGGCAACTTGGAGTACTTCACAAAGCTGTACAACTTCAGGTTCTTTTGCAACATTAACTAATTTTGTAACCCCATGAGCAAGTGAAGCAGCCATGATAATGTTTTCACTTCCAGTTACAGTTACCTTGTCAAATATGATAGTCGCACCTTTTAAACCATCGGTCGCAGTAGCTAAAACATAACCATCTTTAAGTTCTATTTTTGCACCCATCTGTTCCAGTGCTTTTAAGTGTAAGTCAATAGGACGTTGACCTATCGCACAACCTCCGGGTAGTGAAACTTCACAGTGTCCAAAACGAGCTAAAAGAGGTCCTAAGGTAAGTATAGAAGCTCTCATTTTTCTCACAATGTCATAGTTTGCACAAGCTGATTTTACTTTTGTTGTATCAATACTAACGTGATTGTCTTTGTAAGATGAAATAGAACCTAAATCTCCTAAAAGAGTTAAAAGTGTTTTAACATCTGTAACTTTTGGTACATTTGTAATAGAGATTCTGTTTTTTGATAAAAGAGTTGCTGCAAGAAGAGGAAGAACTGCATTTTTTGCTCCAGATATACGTACAGAACCTTTTAATTTTTGATTGCCTTGTATTGATAAATAGTACATAAATATTTTTCCTTGGTTTTAGTTAGACTTCTTGCATAACCCTTGCAGTCTCAGGGGGGTTATTCAAGAAGTCTATTAGTATTGTATAGAAATAAATA
This sequence comes from Sulfurospirillum arcachonense, assembly GCA_015662785.1. GTDB lineage: Bacteria > Campylobacterota > Campylobacteria > Campylobacterales > Sulfurospirillaceae > Sulfurospirillum_A > Sulfurospirillum_A arcachonense_A. Next base: position 2,860 of record DQTM01000164.1, read on the forward strand.
TAAAATTATAGTTATAGAAATTTTTAGCTTAGATTGATTACTATTATATTAGCGGTAGGAGGTTTGTTATAAACGAGTTTAAAAACATTAATTTAAGTCATCTTTATTTTACCAAACTGAGGTTAGGGCATCTTTTTAATACCAAAAGTAATTTTTCTAGTTATAAAAGTTATGATTTAAATAAAGGTGCAACAGATATTTCATTTGCTGATGTTGTTTTTATTGAGATTACTAAACTAACTAAGACCATTGTGCAAACTTTAAATGATATTGTAAAGAAAAATAGCTCTAAAGAGATTTATATTTTTTGTGAAGATATTGAAAACAAATTTCTATTAAAATTTGCTCTTCATTTTTAACTTAATAAACTAAATCTTCTAAATGACAACAAGGAAGATTTAGCAAAAATTCTATTGGATGCTTCTAAAAAAATAGAAATTAAAAAAGATGAAAAAACTCAGATAGAAATAAGTCGTAAGATTAATTCTTTTTTTGCACTTATTATGTTTCATAAACAAGACCTTATATTTGCAAATGAAAAAACAAAAAATCTTTTTAATACAAAGAAATTATCTGAGATAGAAAACATAATAAAAAACAGCGAAGAAATATACACTTTAATAACAGAAAATAAAAATAAAAAACAAAATATTGTCATGGAAAATAGTGATGGTGAAAAGTGGAGTTATGGTTTTTATTTGGATGTATTTAAAAATAGCGATGATAAACTACTGACAATAATTCCGGAATATAAAATTGAGGATACAGAAGCTTTTTTATCTACAATAAATAGATTTAAATTTATAGAAAACTTAAAAGATAGATTAGCTAAAATAGTATAGGACAAATCCCTATGTCTATAGTGTGTATTAACATAAGTAATTATCAAAAGGTAACAACTCAGCCTATTTCAATAACATAAACTTCTAAATAAATTCGCCAAATCTCACCTAAAAAACTTTTAAAATTCATTACA
>DQTM01000071.1 GCA_015662785.1 Sulfurospirillum arcachonense
AATTAAACAAAGGAGTAAACCATGAAAAAAGGTTTTACTATGATCGAATTAATTTTCGTAATCGTTATTTTAGGTATTTTGGCAGCAGTTGCCATTCCAAGACTTGCTGCTACTAGAGATGATGCAGTTGCTGCTACAATTAAATCAGATATTGCAACAGCCTTGACGTCAATTCCAGCTTGGTATCAAGGACAAAGAGATGCAAGAATATCACAATCAATTTCTTTAGATCCTAATGTTTGGACAATTGGTGACGTGAATACTACTTATAGTGAAGATAATTTAATTTGTATAACATTAGGTGTCTTTGATCAAAATGCCACTGTAAGTAGTCCAGCAACTATAGGTACAACAGGTACTGAAGATATTAATGAGACAAATGGTAGATGGCTTGGTAATAATGCTTCAGGTGCTCCTGTTCTAGTGCTTACTATAAATACAGCAAATAGCGGAATAATATGTACTGCACTAAGAGATATGGGAGTAAGAGACCAAAATGCAACAATGGCAGGAAATAGAATTCAGTGGTAATCATTTGAACAAAGTGTTAAGCAAAAAGGCAGGCTTAAAACCTGCCTTTACCATGATAGAACTTATTTTTGTTATTGTTGTTCTAGGTATATTGTCTGCGGTTGCTCTACCTAAGTTAGCTGCTTCACGTGATGATGCGATTTTAGTTAAAGGGAAAAGTCAAGTAAGTGCTATACGAAGTGGAATTGCTATGCAACGTTCACGAAATCTTCTTCAAGGTCAAAATGCTGCTACAAATTATTATCCTCCAATTTTAGATAGTGGGGCTACTGATACAGCTGATGAAAGATTGTTCAATTTTAGTGATGGTAATGCTTCAAATATATTGGAATATCCAATAAACGCAAGACTAAATTCAGACGGAAATTGGTTTAAAGATACTAATACAACTTATATATTTCAATTGCAAGATGGAAATTTAGCAACATTTACATACACAAATACAAATGGTACATTTATATGTACAGGCTCTACTGATTGTAACGCATTAACTCAATAATTTGCACTATCTAGTTTCTCTTTTAAATTCCCCCTTATCTCCTCTTACATACACTTACGAAGAGGAATTAAAACAAGGTAATATAGTTGAAGTTACACTAAATAAAAAATCTCGTCTAGGTGTTGTTCTCTCAAAAACTGAAAAACCAGAGTTTACATGTAGTGACATACTCTCAGTAAAAGATGAGTTTTTTTGTGAAGATACTTTGAGTATTGCAAAGTTTATTAGTGAGTATTATGTTTGTTCGCTTGGTGATGCTCTTAACCTTTTTGTTCCAATGCAAAAAAACTCTTTACATGTAGAGGTCTCTTTAAAAACAAATATAACTCTTTCAACTGAACAGCAATCTGCTTATGAGTTTATACAAAAGCATGACCGCTCACTGTTGTTTGGTGATACAGGAAGTGGAAAAACAGAAGTTTACATAAAAGCTATTGAAGAGACTATAAATAGTGGCAAAAAAGCCATCTTTCTTATGCCTGAAATTGGGTTGACTCCACAAACAAAAAAACGACTCAAAGATGCTTTTGGGAACAGAGTAGGGCTTTGGCACTCTAAAGTGACTAAAAAGAGAAAAGAAGAGATTTTAAAAGCTTTACATGTAGGTGAGCTTTCAGTTATAGCTGGAACTCGTTCAGCACTTTTTTTACCAGTATCAAACTTAGGCTTGATAGTAGTAGATGAAGAGCATGATGATAGTTACAAATCAAACCAAAGACCACGTTACAACGCTCGTGATTTGGTACTTTTGTTTGGAAAAAGAAAAAATGCAAAAGTGGTTTTAGGAAGTGCAACTCCATCTTTAGGTAGTTTTAAAAATCTACCAAAATTTCGTTTGAAAGGTACTTATTTTCCTTCTACAAAAGCTATCTATTTTGAACATGCAAACAATGAACTCTCAAATCCTATGATAGAAAAGATAGCAGAGCATTTAGAAAAAAACTCTCAGGTTATAGTTTTCCTACCTACAAGAGCAAATTTCAAATACATAGCATGTCAAGAGTGCGGGGAGAAGGTTTTATGTCCATTTTGTTCAGTGGGCATGAGTCTACATGTAAACTCAAATGCCTTGAAGTGTCACTACTGTAACTTTTCTCAAGCTATCCCAAAAGAGTGTCCTAGTTGTCACTCTACCAACATGCATTCAAATCGTATAGGAACAGCAGAGGTAACAAAAAGACTTCAAGAACTATTTCCTACAAAAGTAATAGAAAAGTTTGATAGAGATGAGATAACGACTCAAAAAAAGCTCAACACAAAACTAAAAGATTTTAACGAAAAAAAGACAGATGTTTTAGTAGGAACTCAAATGCTTGCAAAAGGGCATGATTATCATGGTGTTGGTTTGAGTGTCATCATAGGTATTGATACTATTTTAAATCTTCCAGATTTTAGAGCAAGAGAGAGGGCTATGTCGTTACTACTGCAAGTAGCAGGACGAAGTGGCAGAAAAGGTTTAGGTGAAGTTTATATTCAAACACAAAATAGAGAGTTTTTTGAAGAATTTTTTGGAGATTATGAAGCTTTTTTAAATGACGAATTGCATTTTCGAGAAGAGATTTATCCACCATTTAGAAAGTTACTAAAAGTCTTAGTAAGTCACATTAAAGATGAAAAAGCAAGTCAGATTATGAGTGAAGTAGAAAAGATAACTCACCATTTTCCAGAAGTAGAAGTAGTAGGCTATGGCAAAGCAAACATAGAAAAAATAGCAAACAAATACCGCTATAATATGCTTCTAAGAAGCTCCAATACCAAAGAGCTTTTGCGGTTTGCGCACTCTTGCAGACACTTACATGTAGAGATTGACATAGACCCCTTATCTTTTTCTTAATAGTTTTTTTGTATAATAAAATATAAGAGGAGAATTTATGCCAAAGCTATTTGAATACTTGGGAATTATGATTATGTTTTATAGTAATGAACATGAGCCTATACACGTTCATGGGAAGTACCAATCTTTTGAATCAAAATATAGTTGATGGCAAGATTGTTGATATTAAAATTAAAGAAGTTAAAGGAAAAAAATCATTACCTCATAAAGAGCTAAAAGATTTTAAAATTTTTGTGGAGAAGTTTAAGGATGAAATTGTTCAAAAATGGGTAGAATATTTTGTTTATCATAAAACAATAAAATGTATTAAGATTGATAGAAAGGTTTGATGATGAGTGATTTTATATCTATAGAAAATGCAAAATATATAGAAGATTATAAAATATATATTAAATTTAATGATGGAAAAGAAAATATTGTAGATTTTAAGAATTTTATTGAACACTCTAGTCACCCAGATATAAAAAAATATCAAGATAAAAACTTATTTAAAAACTTTTCTTTAGATTATGGTGATATAGAGTGGAATGATTATGAACTTGCTTTTCCAATTTATGATTTATATAGGGGACAAATTTAAGTGATAGAGCGTTATAAAACAAACAAAATATATATAGGTGACGTAGCAGTAGGTGGGGATGCCCCTATAAGTGTACAGTCGATGACTTACTCAAAAACTCGTGATGTTGAAGCTACAGTTGAGCAGATAAAGAGGCTTCATTTTGCAGGGTGTGACATCGTGCGTGTTGCTGTTCCTGATTATGAAGATGCAAATGCTTTGAAAGCCATTAAGGAGCAGATAAAACTTCCTCTTGTGGCTGATATTCATTTTAACTATCGTTTGGCTTTAATAGCGGCTGAGGTTGTGGATTGTATTCGTATAAATCCTGGCAACATTGGTAACAAGACAAGAGTAAAAGAGGTTGTGAAGGCTTGTCAAAATAGAAATATACCAATTCGCATTGGTGTTAATTCTGGAAGTTTAGAAAAAGAGTTTGACATAAAGTATGGACCAACTGCAAAAGGCATGGTTGAATCAGCACTTTATAACATAAAGTACCTCGAAGACTTAGGTTTTAATGATATAAAAGTCTCTTTGAAAGCAAGTGATGTGCAAAGAACAGTTGAAGCGTATAGAATGCTTAGACCTTTGAGCAATCACCCTTTTCATCTTGGAGTTACGGAAGCTGGAACTAAGTTTCATTCTACTGTAAAATCTTCTATAGCTTTAGGTACTCTTTTGCTTGATGGCATTGGAGATACTATGCGTGTTTCAATGACAGGCGAGCTTGAAGAGGAAATAACAGTTGCACGTGCCATACTTAAAGATAGTGGTATAGTTAAGGATGGTGTAAACATAATTTCGTGTCCTACATGTGGGCGTATTGAGGCAAACTTAGTTAAGGCAGTTGCAGAGGTAGAAAAACGAACAAAGCATATAAAAATACCATTAGATATATCTGTTATGGGGTGTGTTGTAAATGCAATAGGCGAAGCGAAACATGCAGATGTTGCTATAGCATTTGGTAAAGCTCAGGGTCTTGTGATGGTCAAGGGCGAAGTTGTAGCAAAACTAAAAGAGGATGAATTAGTGGATAGATTTATGTTAGAAGTAGAGAAAGCAGCGGCAAATGGATAATTTGCATAATATAAATATAGAGCGTTCTGTTTTAAGCTCAATTCTTTTTAATCCTGCTTCATTTGAAGAGGTTGCTGCGAGTATAAAGTCTCGAGATTTTTACTTACCTGCACATAAGTATATTTTTGATGCAATGGAAGAGTGTGAGAGAACAGATTTGCCTATTGATGAGGAGTTTGTAAAGAAAAAGCTTAAACAAGAGGAGCGTTTTGATGAAGATGCAATGCTTGAGATACTCTCTACAAATCCATTGCCATCTATAAAAGCATATGTTGAAGAGTTACGTGAGAAGTCTATAAAAAGAGAGCTAGTTAAACTTACTGCTGAGATAAAAGAGGTGGCTATTGAGAAAGATTTGCCCTCATTAGAAGTGGTTGATTTAGTTCAGCAGAAACTTTATCAAATCACCGAAGGAAATACGAATAAAGAGTTTCGTGATTCTCCTGAGATGACACATGCTACTTTAGAGCATATTTTAGAGATGAAAAAAAGAGGAAATGCTGGAGTTGTAGGACTAAACACTGGATTTGCAGAACTAAACAAGTTAACAACTGGTTTTGGAGATGGCGATTTGATTATTGTTGCGGCACGTCCAGCGATGGGAAAAACGGCGCTAACTCTGAACCTAGCTCAACAAGTGCTTGATGACAACAAGGGTGTAGCTATATTTTCGCTAGAGATGCCAGCTGAACAGTTGATGCTTCGTATGCTTAGTGCTAAGACTTCTATACCGCTTCAGAAGATGAAAGTTGGCGATATGAGTGATGATGAGTGGAGTAGACTCAATAGTGCAGCAGATACTATGAGTGGTAAAAAACTTTTTGTCGATGACAATGGAAATGTAACCATACACAATGTTCGTTCAAAACTAAGAAAACTAAAGACTCAGCATCCTGAAATTTCTATGTGTGTTATTGATTATTTGCAGTTGATGACAGGAACAGGAAACAAAGATAGACATCAAGAAGTTAGTGACATAAGTCGTGGATTAAAACTTTTAGCTCGTGAGTTAGAGATGCCTATTATTGCTCTTTCTCAGCTAAACCGTGGTGTTGAGAGTAGAAATGATAAACGTCCTATGATGAGTGATATACGTGAATCTGGAGCTATTGAGCAAGATGCCGATTTGATTATGTTTGTTTATCGTGATGATGTGTATCGTATGCGTGAAGAGAAAGAAAGAGAGAGTAAAGCTCGTATTGATGGCACTGAGTATAAGAGTAACTTTTTTGATAAACCAGAAGAGAATGCAGAGCTTATAATTGGTAAGAATAGAAATGGTCCAGTTGGTGTTGCTAACTTGATTTTTCAAAAAGCTTGTACAAAGTTCATTGATGCTGGTGGAATTCCTGTTGAGATAGTATATGATGAATCAAATATACCAGCTCGAGAATCAACACTAAGTGGCTTGCCTCAAATTTGATGAAAAGCGTACCACTTTTTCTCAGCAAAAGAGAGACTATTTCTACTCTTTTGGTGATTGTGGTACTTTTTCTCTCTTCACTCTCATATGAATTTTATAAATACAAAAAAATTACAACCTATTCTTTACATGTAGCAAATGCAAAAGTTCTTAATAGTTACCAAAAAGAGGACAAAGATTATAGAGTATTAAAACTAAAAAGTAAAGATTTGATTTTTTACACAACAAATCAAAAAGCTCTCGGTAGAGGTGATAAAGTAAAGGCAATTATCTATACAAAAAACATAAATTTTTATAGCTATCTAAAAGGCTTTTATACTCCCTTGAAATCTCTACATGTAAAGAGTAAAGCTGAAAAAAACAGTATTGTAGATTTTGTGCAAACTCAGCACTCGTCTTTAGTTACAAAAGAGATATATAGTGCACTATTTTTTGCAATGCCTATTTCGAAAGAGTTGCGTGAAAACATCACAAAGTGGGGAATTACCCATTTGGTAGCAATAAGTGGGTTTCATCTTGGGATTTTGAGTGCAATTTTGTTTTTTTTGTTAAAGCCAATCTATGCTTTTTTTCAAGATAGATATTTTCCTTATAGAAATAGAACTGCCGATTTAGCATTTATTGTTTTTTTACTTTTGGGAAGTTATGCCTATTTTATTGATATGACACCATCTGTTTTAAGAGCATACACCATGAGTTTGATAGGATTTTTTTTATTTTCAAGAAATGTAAAAATAATCTCATTTGGAACTCTGTTTTTTACTGTTAGTATGGTTCTTATTTTGTTTCCAAAGTTGATGTTTTCTATAGCTTTTTGGTTTTCTGTGAGTGGCGTATTTTTTATATTTCTGTTTTTATACCATTTTTCAAATCTTAGTAAAGTATCCATCTTTATTCTTTTGCACTTTTGGGTTTATGTTTTAATGCTTCCAATAGTTCATTTTGTATTTGAAGTTTTTAGTGTTTATCAGCTTTTTTCACCATTTTTGAGTATGCTTTTTATACTTTTCTATCCACTTAGTTTGGCTTTACATGTAGTTGGTTTAGGAGCAGTTATGGATAGCTTTTTGATTTGGTTTTTTTCTTTACATGTAGAGATTGATTTGATAGTTACTCCACTGTGGTTTTTTGTGAGTTATATTATGTTATCGTTATTGGCTATTAGGTTTAGGTTGCTTGCTTTTTTCTTGCCTCTCTTCGCTTTCTCTCTGTTTTTCATCTAACACTGAACAAAGTTTTGCTCCATAAATATAGATAAGCCATGAGAAATAAACCCATAAAAAGAAAAACATCAAGATACTAAATGAACCATAAATACTAAGATAAGTCTTATTATAAGCCACATAGTAAATAAATAGTGATTTTGAACTATACCACGTAAGAGAAGTAATAAAAGATGCTAAAAGTGTACTTTTTTTCTTTAGTGGCTTATTTGCAGAAATCATAAACATGATGAAAAATAGAAACCAGATAATAAAATATGGTAAAAATGGAAGTAGATTAATCGAACTTGTTATTTCATTTGAACTTAGAAAATTGTTTATAATAGATGATAGATAAAATGAAAGACCAAGTCCCAAAGGCATCATGGTAAGCATAGTCCAGTATGTAGTAACTGACTCCCAAAGAGTTCTTTTTTTGGTATTGAAAATCTTGCTCATAATCTTCTCATAATCTAAAAAGAACATCATTGAAACATATAAAACAAAGATAAAACCAGTTATGCCCATACTGCCTGTGTTCTCCATAAACTTGTTTATGTATGGGGCTACTACATCTTGTTGAGCTGGCATAAGAGAGTTAAATATGAAGTGTTGAATTTTTTCATAGTACTCTTTAAAGCTTGGCATTTTAGTAAATATACTAAAAGATATGAGTAAAATAGGGATTAAAGAGAGTATCGTATGAAAACTCAAAGATGAAGAGTAGTGAGCAATTGAGGGGTCTTTTACCTTTTTTAGAAATGTTATTGCTTGTTCTTTGGTTACCATACGTGTCCTCCAATATGTAGTCGAGGACAGGCATCTTTTACTTTGTAAAAGCAGCCAGTCCCGCTCCATCATCTTTTATTGCTTTTCTTATAGAAAAGCTACAGTCCCATCTTGTTTGGGTTTAGTATATTGTTTGGATCAAAGGCTTTTTTAATAGAGCGAAAAAGTTCCATCTCTCCATCACTAAATGCTAAGTGCATATAAGGAGCTTTACTAAGCCCAATACCATGTTCACCACTTAGTGTTCCCTCAAGAGCAATTGTAGCTTTGAAAATCTCTTCTATGGCTTGGTGTCCAATTTCTAACTGTTTTTCATCACTTCCATCTACCATAACATTTGTGTGAACATTGCCATCTCCAGTATGCCCAAAACATGGTACTTTTACATTATACTTTTTAGAAATTTCTCCGATTTCTTTAAGTAGTTGCGGAAGTTTGTTTCTTGGAACTGTTATATCTTCGTTTAGTTTTTTACTTCCGTATATAGTTATGCTTTGTGAGGCATTTTTTCTAGCAAACCATAAATCAGCTGCTTCTTTTTCATCTTTTGAAACTTTAAAGTTTGTACATCCGTTCTCATTAAACTTAGTATTTAGTATTTTTAATTGATTTTCAAGTTCAACTTCAAGATTCCCATCAATAGTTGCTATTAAAATTGCTCCAGCTTCTGTTGGTAATCCTTTGCTGTATTTTTGTTCAACTGCACGTATGGTTAAGTTATCTAAAAACTCCATTGCTACAGGAGTAACACCTGCTGCCATTGTTTTATATACTGCGTTCATAGCATCATTTACAGTTGGAAAAATACCCATCATGCTTTGACTTAGTTTTGGTTTTGAGATTAGTTTTAGTGTTATTTCTGTAATACATCCAAGAGTACCTTCACTAGCTATGATAATACCAGCTGTGTTATAACCAGCTACGTCTTTAATAGTTCTCTTTCCTGCTCGGATAATTTCGCCATTTGGAATGACCACGCGTAGTGCCATAACATAGTCTTTTGTTATACCATATTTTGCTGCTCTCATGCCACCAGCATTTTCAGCTACATTTCCACCTATGGTAGAGTAGTTCTCACTTGCTGGATCTGGAGGGTAAAAAAGTCCTACCTCTTCAACTGCATTTTGTAAATCCATATTGATGACACCTGGTTGAACTACGGCAACCATGTTTTCCATGTCAATTTCGAGGATTTTGTTCATATGTTTTTCGTATGCTAAGATGATGCCACCATCAGCTGGTAAAGCCCCACCTGTAAAACCACTACCAGCACCACGAGGAGTGATGATGATTTTGTGTTCATTGCAGTATTTTAGAATCTCACTAACATCTTGCTCATCTCTAGGGAATATAACTAAATCTGGTTCATATCTGTTTCTAGTCGCATCATAAGCATAAGCTATCAGGTGAGCTTTATCGTCATAAACATTGTCACTCCCAACTAGCTTTTTAAAATATTCTACATGTAAAGTTTTCATCTACTTTCCTATCACACTTCTATAGTGAGAATTATAATCTGTTATCTCAGAGCTACTCCATTTGATCCAGCTAGTATCTATGTTTTTTACTCTACTGTAAAAAGGAACTTGAGCTTTTTTGATATGCCCTGTTTTTACTTCCTTGACACTTTTAAAGTTATTACAATCAACAAAATATCCTTTATTGTTCAGTGCAAAGAAGATAAGTCCTGTTGAATTAATTTCACAAACTTTTTGAAATATTTCTCTATCTGGATTTGGTCTGAATATTTTTGCTAAATATGCTCCAACAATGTCAGGATGTACCCAATTTATATCTTTAAAGTGTGTTGTAACTTCTTTGTAAACTTTATAGTTAGGTGCCACTATAAGAGCTCTATCGTAGAGATAGTTTAGTGTAACTTTGTCACCTACAGCAGGTAAAATTCCTGGTTTTGGAAATGCAGTTTGAGTAGAAAGTTTATATACACCAAATCTGATAGTTGCTTTATCTCCATCTTTTTTAATGACATCAGCACGTGCTACAATAGTAGATATACCTTGTTTAAAAGTGTGGGTAACGATTCCTGATGAGCCTAGAACTATATCATTAGAGTTTTTTATAACAGCATTTCTACCGTTGATTTCAAGTATCTCTGCACTAAATTCACTGAAAAGTGGCTTAGCACTTACACTCTGGATTAAAAATATACTAATGATGACCAATAACTTACGCAATGGAACTCCTTTTGCTTCTTTAAATATAACGTGGATTATACTATAACAGTTTTTAAAAGAACATTTAGAGTTGTTTAGATAGAATATCCTCACTATAAAAGGGCAGTGAATGATAAAAGTATTTTTGGTATTAGTATTTTGGGCAATTTCACTTAGTGCTTCTACTTTACATGTAGAGAACTGGGCAAAAGGTGAGACGTTTTTAACTTTTTTGGAGAAAAACAAACTTCCTCTTGATATATATTATAATTTAGATAGAGAAGAACAAGAGTTAGCTACAGAAATAATGTCAGGTATAAAGTATCAGATTCTTAAAAATGAAGATGATGTAATAGAACAAGTGATGATTCCTATAGGTGAAGAGCTACAGCTTCATCTTATTAAAGATGGGGACAATTATAATTTAACAACAACTCCTATATCGTTTCAAGAAGAGAAATTAATAGTTACTATAGAGATAAAACATTCACCTTATCAAGATATTATTAATGAAACAAATAACTATCTTTTAGCACATGAATTTATACAAGCTTTTAAAAATAGTGTAAATTTTAAAAGACTTAGAAAAGGCGATAGAGTAGTTATATTTTATACAAAAAGAACAAGACTTGGTCGTCAATTTGGCTCACCTAAGATAGAAGCCTCTATGGTTGAAGTTAGAGGTCGTAAGAATTATGTGTTTAGTTATAATAAAGGTAGATTTTATGATTCTAAAGGTAAAGAAGTTGAGGGTTTTTTCTTAGCTAAGCCAGTAAACTATTATAGGGTATCTTCTAAGTTTACATACAAAAGATGGCATCCTATTTTAAAAAGATATAGAGCACACTTGGGCATTGACTATGCTGCAAGAAGAGGTGCACCTATAAAAGCTGCTGGTAATGGTAAAATTATTCAGCTTGGTAGAAAAGGTGGTTATGGTAAAACTATAACTATACGCCACGACAATGGGTATAAAACTCTGTATGCTCACATGAAAGGCTATAAAAAAGGCATGAAGTGCGGAAAGTGGGTTAAAAAAGGACAGACTATAGGTTATGTTGGAAGTACGGGCATAAGTACTGGTCCTCATCTTCACTTCGGATTGTATAAGAACAATCGTGCTATAAATCCAAATAGCGTTGTAAAAGTGACAAAGTCTAAACTATCAGGTAAAAAGAGAAAAGAGTTTTTTACATATATTAAACAGTATAAAGAAAAAATAGAAGTTGCTTTAAATGACTACAAAAATCCAACAAAAGAGAAATCTTTTGACTATATAGTAAGCTTAGATAGTATCAAAGAGACTATTCAATAGGACAAAAAATGTCTAAAAATAGAGATATAAAAGATAACATTGAGATAATAGAGTTATATCTATCAGGTAAAATAGACTATGAAATATCTGTATCTGATTTAGCCAAATATTTAAAAGCCATAAGAGCTGATGATGAGACTGTTTTTATCTCTTTACTACAAAAATTTCCAAATGATATACTTGGAGATTTAGTACTAGAACTTCCAGAACACTATCTTAAAGAGATTATAGAGCATATACCCTTTGAGCAACTAAGTGAGGCTATTGAAGACCTTGAGAGTGATGATGCTACGGATCTTATACAAGACATTGAAGAGATAGATGAGGAAAAAGCAGAAGAGATTCTTTCAAGCTTGGATGAAGAAGACCAAGAAGAGATAAAAAGGCTTAGTCGATATGATGAAGACAAAGCTGGTGCATATATGCAGACAGAGGTTTTCACAGCCCCTTATGATGAAAAAATACAAACAGCAGTAGATAGACTAAGAAAGTTAAAAGAAGAGGGTGAGCTTGAAAATGTTCACCAAGTTTCTATAGTTGGAAAGCTTGATAGGCTGTTATACACTATTTCATTAGAAGATTTAATTACCTTTAATTTTGATAATAAGTTTAGTAAAGAGCTAGAAAACAGAGAAGATGAATTTAAACCAAGATATGTAAGAGATGATGAAGATATCTCTAAAGTTATTGAATATTTTGAAGATTATGATCTTTCTGCTTTGCCTATTGTTGATTATCATGGAAAACTTTTGGGAAGAATCACTTCAGATGATATCTATGACATTATTCAAGAAAGAGCAACAGACCAAATATATAAACTTGCGGGTGTTGATGACGAGATAGAGCATGAAGAGAGTATTTTTGAGGCTGGAAAGTCTAGACTTATATGGCTCTTTTTAAACCTTTTAACTGCCATATTGGCTTCTGCTGTAATTGGACAGTTTGAAGAGGTATTGACTGCGTATGTAGCACTTGCTGTCTTGATGCCTATAGTTGCTTCTATGGGTGGCAATGCTGGAACACAATCACTTACTATTATGGTTCGTCAACTCGCACTTGGAGAGATAGACAAAGAGAATG
>DQTM01000152.1 GCA_015662785.1 Sulfurospirillum arcachonense
TTAAGACTATTAATATATACTAAATCAAGTGTATATATAAGGGTTGATTATGAAAAAAGTTTTATTACTAAGTGCTGGAAGTCCTTGTCGAGCTATTATGGCGGAGTCTATTCTAACAAAATATGTTGATGAAAGTTTAAATATAGATTTTGTTGGAGCAGGACTTGAAAACAACAGTACTGTCAATGAAGATGAAGCTACATGTAAGGCTTTAGCTGAGAGGATAAAAACGAAAGTAAAAGATATTATTTTAAAAAGTATTCAATAGTCTTAAAACCAGTTCCAGCAGCTACGATAGTTGCTACTACGTTTAAGACTATATTTGTTACTCCTAAAACAAAACTACCACCATTGAATAGCCAAAAAGTCTCTAGCGCAAAAGTTGAGTAGGTGGTCAAGGCTCCCATCATGCCAGTAGATAAAAAAGATTTCATAGGCGTTGAAAAGAACTCTGTATAAGTAAAAAGTGCAAATAAAATACCTAAAATCAAACTACCTATTACATTGACTCCAAGCGTTCCAAAAGGTAAATCATGAGGAACGTTACGATTTATAAGACCATTAAGGTAAGCACGTCCAACTGCTCCAATAAAACCACCACTACCTATGGCTAGTATAGTTTGCCAGCTCATCATTTAGCTTTCCTTGCATATCTTCTTTCATTTTTGTAAACCAATTTTCATCTTTTTTGGGATCAATTGAGCTTAGATATTCTATTGTAATATTTCCACTATGCGCAGTTAATTTTTGTGAATCAAATATATGTTTTGTATTTGTTATAACTATAGGTTGTACTTTTAAATTTAGCTTTTCTGCAAGAATTTTAGCACCATTTTGGAATTCTAATAGGTTTTGACCATCACCTCTAGTTCCTTCAGGAAACATTGCTACGACTCTTCCTTCACTAACTCTTTGTTTTGTAAGTTTTATAATTTTTATGATTGAACGCTTGTCTTTTCTGTCTATTGCTATCATTTCAGGGGCTGTTATAATGTGTCCAAAAAGTGGAATTTGTTGTAACTCTTTTTTAGCTACCCAGCATTGGTCTTTTGGATAAATAGCTTCAAGTGCAATTATATCGACTACGCTTTGATGATTTACTAAGATTAGTTTTGCCTCAGTATCAGGTTTACCTTTTTCTATTATGTTAAATCCCATAATATAAGATTCCATATTTGCCCAGATTTTTCTTATTTTATGTCGTTTACTTTTAAACATATAAAGAAACATAATCAATATTAAAATTGTTACAACAAACTCTAGAACAATAAAAATTCCTTTAATTTTTGCTATCATCAATCCATCCTATTTTTCCATTTGGAAGTAGTATTTTTATATAATCATCTTTTTCATCAAGCTTTTGAGCGTAAAGAGTTCTATTTGTTGTGTAAAATATAGTAGATTTTTTTGTAGGAAGAATTTTAATATTGCTTCCTTTATCTATTTTGACACTGTTTAATGGGTTTTTATCATATGCAACGAATCCAATTAATCCAATTAAAAAGATAATATATGCTATTTTTCTTCTTCGTATAAAGAGTATAAGAAGTATTAGAGCCATAACACCATAAGCTCCATCTTTATATATTTGTAAGCTACTCTCAGCAGGATTTAGATCAATTTGAGTACTTATTTTGTCATCAGTTACTACAATAGGTATAGAAAACTTCTCAAATTTGTTGCTACTTCTATTGAAGTAGGTAAATATAAAGTTTTTTGTAAAGTCAGGAATTATTGCGTAATAATATATTTTGAAGTAAGGAAGATTACTGCTACTTGAGTCAATTCCATCTCTTGTTACCCATTTGAGACTAAAATCTTTTAAGTTTGCTTCCATAGCTTCTATCTCTAATACTATTATAAAACTTTTATCATCAAATTGAGTAGTTTTATGCTTTTTTATCTTGAGTGATTTAGCTATAACTCCACTAAATTGTTTTGTTCCATTGAGTTTTATGATACTAGGAGTTGCTGCTTGCAACGTGCCACTATCTATTTTGTAAGAGTTTTGATATATATTTAGACGTAAAGATGGTAGTTTAGCATTAATATTGTTTGCTTTCATATAGAAAGTGTTATAAAAAATATTATCACTAAACCACTGCCACTTGGCATCTGGATTTATGATTTCTAAGTTTTCTGAGTTTTGAAAGCTACTTGTTATATCTTCAAAATCATCATTTGCTATTATTACTTTTACTTTTATTGGAAATAGTTCTCCAACATATACAGTTGAAGGTTTTTCTTTGTAAGAGAGGAAGATAGATTGTGCTTTTGGTAGACTTATGGTACTGTTCTTTGTTTCATTACTTTCATTGGTATCATAAATACTTTGAGCAAATATGACAGTAGTAAAACAAAAAAGCAGTACTAGAAGTTTTTTCATTAGCCTTCCATAAGACCTTGAAGCATTTTTACACCATCTGATGATCCTAGAAGTGTTTCTATGGCACGTTCAGGGTGAGGCATAAGACCAAATACATTTCCGTTTTCATTACAGATACAAGCAATAGAATCAACTGATCCATTTGGATTTTTGTCAATTCCATTTTCATCTGCATACTTTAGTAGTACTTGGTTATTTGAGTAAAGTTTTTCTAAACCTTGTTCATCTATGAAGTAGTTGCCTTCGCCATGAGCGATAGGAATATTGATAACATCTCCAATATTTAGTTTTTGTAAAAACTTGTTTTCGTTGTTTATAACTCTTAGGTGATGATATTTTGATATAAAATGAACGTTAGAGTTTCTTTTCATAGCACCTTCAAGTAGTCCCATTTCTAAAAGCATTTGAAAACCATTACATATACCAAGAACTTTTCCACCTTCATTTGCAAAACGTATAACGTCTTTCATGATTGGAGAAAACTTAGCTATTGCAGCACTTCTAAGGTAATCACCATAACTAAAACCACCAGGTAATACTACTAAATCAGTATTTGCTGGAAGAGTAGCATCTTTATGAAAAACTAGCTCTACATCAGCTTCAAGTTTTTCATAAGCATATTTAGTATCCATTTCACAGTTTGTCCCTGGAAAGACAACAACACTAACTTTCATTACGCTATCTCTATCTCGTAGTTTTCTATAACAGTATTCGCTAAAAGTTCTTCACACATCTCAGATACTCTTGCTACTGCTTTGTCTTTATCAGTCTCATTTACTTGCATAACTATCTGCTTTCCTATTCTTACATCGTCAACTTCGTTAAAGCTAAGAGCACTTAGTGCATGGTGAACTGCTTTACCTTGAGGGTCAAGTACGCCTTCTTTTAATTGAATATTTACTATGATTTTCATTTTGTTTCCTCTACTTTAAAATTCTGTTTAATACTTCTTGATAAGCAACTTTAACATTACCAAGGTCTTGTCTAAATAGATCTTTATCTAGCTTTTCGTTTGTATCCATATCCCAAAAACGACAGCTATCTGGGCTGATTTCATCTGCAAGAAGGATATTTCCTTCGCTATCAACTCCAAACTCTACTTTAAAATCAACTAAATTTAGTCTACGCTCGATAAAAAACTTTTTTAGTATTGAATTTATTTCACGACCAAGTCTTTTTAACTCTTCAAGGTCAGATTCACTCTTTACCAAGTCCATCATTATACAATGTTCATCATTTAAGATTGGGTCATTTAGTGCATCTTCTTTGTAGTAAAATTCTACTAAACTAAATGGTAATACAGTTCCATCTTTTATACCAAGACGTTTTGTGAGTGAACCAGTGGCAATATTTCTAACAACAACTTCAATCATGATGATATCTACTTTTTTTACAAGTTGATTGTTGTCATCTAGTGTTTTTACTAAGTGAGTTTTGATTCCATGTTTTTCTAAAAGCTCGAAAAGTTGAGTACTGATTTTACAGTTTAGTACACCTTTCCCTTCTTCACTACCTTTTTTAGCTGCATTTCCAGCTGTCAGGTCATCTTTGAATTCAGATATAAGTAGATTCGCATCTTCAGTATTGTAAAGCCTTTTAGCTTTTCCTTCGTATAATAATCCTTGTTTTTCCAAAGTTTCTGCTCCTGCCTATTTGTTTGTTTGTATACTTAATACTTTTATGATATCAACAGCACTTTTTAACTGAAGATCTTTTAGTATGTCCTCTTGAGTTATAATTTTTTTCTTTTCATCTTCTGTTTTCTTTTTAGATTTTTTATCATCTTTTTTGCCATCTAATTTTTCTAGTTCTTCTTCTAAGTGTTGTTTTAATTCACTCTCTTTTATCATAAAATCATCTTTTTTATGAGGAACAATTCCGGGGTATACTACTATATCTGGTGTTACACCAACTGCTTGGATAGTTCTACCACTTGGAAGATAGTATCTAGCTATTGTAAGTCTTAAAGCTTCTTCTTTGTCAATAGGAAGTATAACTTGCACGCTTCCTTTTCCAAAAGTTTTTTCTCCAACAATTACAGCACGTTTATGGTCTTGTAAAGCTCCACTTACAATTTCACTTGCACTTGCACTGCCACCATTTACTAAAACCACTAAAGGAATGTCATCTATAGTTCCTGCTACTGTTGCTGTGTATTCACTGTTTTGCTCTTCGTAACGACCTTTTTGAGATACGATTACACCTTTAGTAACAAATAAATCTGTTAGTCCAACAGCTTGATTAAGAAGACCACCAGGGTTATTTCTCAAATCTAAAATAATTCCTTTTATGTCCATGTTCTTACTAAGAGCTTCTTTTGTTTTTCTCACTACATTTTTATCGAAGTTTATAACTCTGATATATAAAATGTTGTCTTTTTCTATAGTTTTTGTATATACAGAATCTATTTTGATGATATCACGAGTAATAGGAATAAGAAGAGGTTTACTCTCTCCATCTCTTACTATTGTAAGAGTTAGGCTAGTTCCTGGTTTTCCTCTCATGATGCCTACTGCTTCATCTATAGTCATATTTAGTGTTGATTTTTTGTTGATTTTTAAAATGATGTCACTCGCTTCTACACCAGCTTTATCAGCAGGAGTTCCTTCCATAGGAGCAATGATAGTAAGAGCGCCATCTCTCATACCTATGGTAATACCAAGTCCTCCAAATTCACCATCTGTTTGAATTTTTAAATCTTTAAAGTGTTTTGTATCTAAGAATGATGAGTGTGCATCAAGGTTTGCTAAAAGTCCCTCTATGGACTTGTTTACTATTTCTTGAATTTTTAGATCATCTACATAATATTTTTCAACAGTTCCTAAAACCTTAGTAAATTTAGCAAGTGATGATAAACGACTCTCTTGGGTAGTTGCTTCATCTTTCGCCATAAGTGTTGATGTGAGTAGAAATGTTGTACCAATAAGTGTTGCGGCAAAGCCAAACGTTACGAACTTGAAATGTTTCATATAATCTCCATTTATAAAAAAAGTAGATTATATAGAAATTTTACTAAAAAAGCTATAAAGCCTCTACATGTAAAGAAAATAGAAAAGCTAGATGAATAAAAAAATTTAAGAAACTTGACAGAGATAGACTAAAGTTGTATAATTAAGAAAAACTAACTAGGAGTATTAAATGAATAACAATAATATATTTGAAAAACTAACACACCAGATGACACAAGCGATTGAGAGTGCCGTAAGCTTAGCACTTCACTCTAAAAATAGTGAAGTTTTACCTCTACATGTAGTTTGGGCTTTAGTTACAAACTCTGGTTCTATTTTAAATCAAGTTTTCAACAAGATGGTTATAGATAAATCTGCAATAGAACTAGAAATAAAAAGTGAAATAGGAAAATTGCCAACAGCATCGAGCGTAACAAAAGAGAGTATAAAAATCTCAAAAAATATGGTTGAGAGTTTACACGTAGGTGAGGGTAAGATGAATCAAGTAGGTGATAGTTTTCTTGCAGTTGACACTTGGATACTAGCTAACCTAGATTCTAAGCCTATTAAAAATATATTTGCAAAGTATATTGATTTGCTTGAGTTTAAGAAGAACCTTGAAACTTTAAGAGGTGGAAAAAAAGTTGATTCACAAACAAGTGATGACAACCTTGAAGCCCTTGGAAAGTATGGTATAGACTTAACTGCACTAGCAAATGAAGGCAAGCTTGACCCAGTCATAGGGCGTGATGAGCAAATTCATCGTATGATGCAGATTCTTATAAGAAAAACAAAAAATAACCCAATTCTCATAGGAGAACCAGGAACTGGTAAAACAGCTATTGCAGAGGGGTTGGCACAAAAGATAGCTACCAATGATGTTCCTCTTTCGCTTCAAAACAAAAGAGTAATCGCGCTAGACATGAGTGCCTTAATAGCAGGTGCAAAATATAGAGGCGAATTTGAAGATAGACTAAAAGCAGTCATAGATGAAGTAAAAAAAGATGGAAATATCATCATTTTTATAGATGAAATTCATACTATAGTTGGAGCAGGAGCAAGCGAAGGAAGTATGGACGCAGCAAACATACTAAAACCAGCTCTTGCACGTGGCGAGCTTCATACTATAGGAGCTACAACTCTAAAAGAGTATAGAAAACACTTTGAAAAAGATACAGCTTTACAACGTCGTTTTTTAGCAATAAAAGTAGATGAGCCTAGCATAAATGAAGCTTTGCAAATACTTCGTGGTATTAAAGAATCACTCGAAGCTCATCATAGTATAAACATTATGGATAGTGCCTTAGTTGCGGCTGCAAAGTTAAGTGACAGATACATAACTGATAGATTCTTGCCAGATAAAGCGATAGACCTCATAGATGAAGCAGCTGCAGAGTTAAAGATGCAAATAGAGAGTGAGCCAACTGAGCTAAGTCGCGTTAAAAGAGAAGTTAGTACACTTTTAGTGGAAAAAGAGGCTCTTTTGATGGAAAAAAACAAAAAAAATCTAGAACGCTTGAGTGTTATTGAAAAAGAGGTAAGTAACTTAAATGAAAAGAAACAAACACTTTCTATGCAGTTTGAAAATGAAAAAACTACATTTGATGCATTGTCTTCTTTCAAAAATGATTTAGAAGTACTTAAAAGAGAGGCTGACATTGCAGAAAAAAACAGTGAATTTAATAGGGCTGCAGAAATTAAATATGGAAAAATCCCAGAGCTTCAAAAAAAAGAAAAAGAGTTAAAGATTAATTGGGAAAAAATGCAAGAAGAGGGAACACTTTTAAAAAATAGTGTAGACGAAGAGATGATAGCAAGCATAGTAAGTAAATGGACAGGAATCCCAGTAAACAAAATGATGCAATCAGATAAACAAAAAGTTTTAGGCATAGAGGAACATTTAAGAGCTGAAGTTGTGGGTCAAGATAAGGCACTCAAAGCTATAGGACGTGCAATAAAAAGAAATAAAGCAGGACTTAGTTCAAGTCAGCGTCCAATAGGAAGTTTCATGTTCTTAGGACCAACAGGAGTTGGTAAAACCCAAAGTGCAAAAGCATTAGCAAATTTTCTTTTTGATAGTGAAAAATCACTTCTAAGATTTGATATGAGTGAGTATATGGAGAAGCACTCTGTAAGTAGTCTTGTAGGTCCTCCTCCAGGATATGTTGGATATGAAGAGGGCGGGCAGCTAACAGAACTAGTACGTCGTAATCCATATAGTGTAATTTTGTTTGACGAGATAGAAAAAGCTCATCCTGATGTTTTTAACATACTACTGCAAGTTCTTGATGATGGACGTTTGACAGATAACAAAGGTGTTGTGGTAGATTTTAAAAATACTATTATCATTCTAACATCGAACATAGCAAGCGACAAAATCATGGAAAACCCTGAAAGCTGCGAAGAAAGCGTTATGAGTGAACTTAAAAGAAACTTTAAACCAGAGTTTCTAAACCGTCTTGACGATATAGTCATCTTTAACCCTCTTGGACTTGAACAGATAACATCTATAGTGGATATACTATTTCAAGAGTTACAAGAGAAGTTGGCAGAAAAAGATATGACAATAAAGCTTTCAAATGAAGCAAAAGAGTTGATTGCCCAAGCAGGATTTGACCCAGTATATGGAGCGCGCCCACTTAAACGTGCTATCCATGAGTTTGTTGAAGATAGACTTGCAGATATGATTTTGAGTGATGAGATAGGTGAGGGTGATAACTTGGTTGTTAATGTGAGTGGTGAAAATATAAGTATTGAAAAGAAGTAGCAAAAGCTACTTCTTTATGCTAGTCGTTTTGATATTTCTATATCTTGTTTTATGAGTGAGTTTATAATTTTATTTAGAGAAAAATCACTTGCTTTTTCTTTTATATTTTTCATAAAAAAAGTTTTATTTTCATCATCTAAGTAAATTGGTATGTCTAACTTTTCGATTGGTCTATAAAACTTGCCTTGTTCTGCATCTGTAAAATCATACTCTTTTTTCATTTTAAACACCTTCCTTCATATGTTATTTTTTTCTTTTTTTGTTGCTTTTCTAGTGATTTTATAAATTTACTAAAGTCATCTGGGTATGCTTTTAATTTTGTTCTATTTTCATTATAACAACATAAATAATGAGACCACTGCGCAATAACAAGCCCCACAATATCAGTAGGTTTTCTATAGACAAGGCAATCGCTTGCAGGACTAACTGGTTAGTTCAAAA
>DQTM01000293.1 GCA_015662785.1 Sulfurospirillum arcachonense
ATGTAACTTTTTGTTATTTCTATAAGGTCATGGTCGATATAACAGAGCTTCTCAATCTTTATCTCCAACTCATCAATGAAAAATGGTTTCTTTATGTAATCATTGCAACCATAGTTATATGACTGTTTTATGATGTCAAGCTCAACTGTAGAACTAATAATGATAACAGGAGTATCCATATTGAACTCTCTTATACGCTTAAGAAGTTCTGTTCCATCAAGTGATGGTACATTTATATCTAATACAAAACAGATATACCCATTGTCTATTGCTTCATATGCATCTTGACCATCTAAAAAACTATGAACCTCAAAACCTTTTGCTTCAAGTCTCTTCACTATGGTTTCATTAAGTCTTTTATTATCTTCCAATAACAGAATTTTCATATTAACTTCTCCTTTTCAACGAAGTAAATTCCTTGAAAATTCCTCTCACTAAAGCTTATGCTTTGCATAGAATATCTCATGTCAACTTCTCCTTATTTGGTACTACTATATCAAATATTGCATTTTCAAAGTAGTTATAAACATTTATCTTGC
The DNA here is from genome assembly GCA_015662785.1 of Sulfurospirillum arcachonense. Lineage (GTDB taxonomy): Bacteria > Campylobacterota > Campylobacteria > Campylobacterales > Sulfurospirillaceae > Sulfurospirillum_A > Sulfurospirillum_A arcachonense_A. The sequence continues at coordinate 540 of DQTM01000293.1, forward strand.
CATCCATCTTATCTTCTATAATAACTTTTGCCATATATAAACCCAAACCTGTTCCATCTTTTGTTGTCGTAAAATATGGGTCAAATATAAAATCTATAACATCTTTAGGTATTGCTCCTGCATCATCACTTATTTTTATCTGTGCACTTTCAAATTTTGCTTCTACATGTATAGTTATATTTTTACCTTTTTTAGTAGAGACAATCTTGGTTTTTGCATTGTTTATTATGTTTAAAAGAACTTGTTTAAACTCATTTTCATAACCAAAAACTTGCACATAATCATCTTTACATGTAATGCTAATTTTAATATGCGAGTAAAATATTTGGCGTCCTATGATTTCCAAAACCTCATCAAGTGCCTTTTTTGCACAAAAGACTCCTTTTTTAGTTGATGGTTTCAAAAAATTTCTAAAATCTTTATGCGTTTGTGACATGTATTGAATCTGAACCATAGACTCATTTACAAAACCACGCATCATATTTTCATTCATCTCTCCTTGAGTATAACTAAACTCCATATCTTGTAAAATTGCAGAAAGCTCTACTAACGGCTCATTCCATTGATGAGCAATGGCTCCTACCATTTCACCCATCTCTGCTAGTTTTGACTGTTGAATCATAAACTGTTTTTGCTGATTTCTTTCAGTCACATCGTCCATAACAGTTACAACACCACCAATCTGTCCATCAATATTAAAGTATACTGCTTTATTATAAGTCATTACTCTTATGCCCCCATTAGGAAGATGCAATGTCATCTCAAAGTTAGCTGTTGCCTCATTTTTTAGTAGTTCCCTATCTTTTTGTTTTTGCTCTTTTGCCCACTCTTTTGGGAAAAAGTCAAATACACTTTTTCCAAGTACTTCCTCTTTCTTTTTTCCTAACAAATTTGCAAAAGCTTTATTGCATCCTATATACTGTCCATTGAGATTTTTATAATTCATAGGGTTTGGTATAGTATCCATCAAAACAGCTAAAAATCTCAGCTGATTTGTCAACGCAGATTCACTCTTTTTTCTTCTTGCCACATTAGTTGCGAGCAAAATCAAAATAGCACTAATAGCCGCAATAACAGAGAGCGTTAACCAAACCAAGTGCTTATACTCTTCATAAAAAGAGAATGGTCTGTTTATCTCTTCATAAATCTCTATATCATCTGGAATCTTTATGTTATATTCTTTTAACTCATCATAATCAAACATATATCTATTTGGACTCTTTTTTAAAATAGGAATATTTCTTGGGTTAGCCCCTTTTAATATCTTCGATACCATATTTGAAGCTGACTGAGCTTGAGCTGTTGCGCTTGTTAGAACTCCTCCAACAATACCCTCTCCCAAATAAAAATCCCACAAACCATATATAGGAACATTCGATACCTCTCTTACTTGTCTTAAGCTCTCTTTGTGAGTAAAAAACTTTCCAGCTTTATCCTTAAAAAGAAGTACCCATAAGATTGCCGTTTTAGAAGGTAAATTTTTTACTCTATTCTTTAAATCACCAATCTCCATGTTGTCTATATACTCAAACTTTAGCCTATCTTTATATTTTGGTAAAACTTGAAATATATCTCTCTTTAATGCATAACCTGTACGAGAACGGTCATTGATGATAACAAGTTTTTCTAAAGTTGGATGGGTTTTTAAAATCAAATCTATATTTTTTTTAATATCTACTTCTTCTACAACTCCTGTTGTAAATGAGCGCATATTATTTTCATAAATCATTGCTTCATCGAAGTTATTTATTCCTAAAAAAACTACTGGTAAATTTTTAAAAAGGTGTTCATGGTATCTTATAACAAGCTCTAAAGCATTGTTGTCTGCTGCTATGATTAAATCAAAACCTCTTCCTCTAAACTGTTCTTCATAAAGTTCAAAGAGTCTATCAAAATACAAAGAAGTTGCTACTTTTTTGGTATCCATATAAACAGTAGTTAAAGATGTAGTATTGCTCTTTTCAAACCTACGCTCAATTACCTTAGATATATCATCGCTCCATTTATATCCTCTATGATATGAATGAACTAAAAGAATATCTTTTGGCAC
>DQTM01000160.1 GCA_015662785.1 Sulfurospirillum arcachonense
TGAGTAGTATAGTTCTTCATTCTCTTTTGGATTGTATAAAAACAGTTCTTTTATTTTTATTGCTACTTCTACTTCATTCCCAGTTTTTAGTTTAATAATAACACTCTTCTTAGGAGCACCACTATGTAATGCATAATCTATCCATGAAAAGTTTTTAAACTTAAAAATATATCCAGGTCTATTTATAAAAAGATCAGCGACATCACTATAAATGCTCTTAAACTCATCTAAATCTTCATATCCTAAAAAAGATAACTCATCTTTTCCAATACCAAGAAAATCACCACTTTTACTATAAAGTATCATATTAACCTCATTTCAAGAGTTGCTCAAGGGAATCTATAATAATAGACATACCCCATAGTAGACAGTAAAAAGGTAAGGTTGTGTAAAATCTTTTTTGAGTCATAGCCACAGCTATGGCGATAAAAAGTTTTGTGCAAGATTGCTTTTTTACTGTCCACCCTACGGGCTTAAAGAGATTTGTCCTCAGTTTCGTTAATACACCTTGACTTAACCAATTAGGTCCACGTCGTATTGCCTCACTGAAAACAAATCTCTTTAAGCTATGGGATATGTCTATTATTATAGATTTCCTAAAGGTTAATACTAGCTAACTTTTGCTTAAAGTTAACCTATTTATTTAAGAATTTATATAGTTTCACACTATTTTTTTCGCTGATTACGATTTTTAACTCATCTATACTTGCTCGATGTATATTTTCAAAAGTTCCAAAATATGAAATTAGTTTTTTTATAGTTGCTTTACCTATTCCTTTTACATGTAAAAGGTCTATTTTCATATCTTTTGTGAGTTTTTTCTTTCGGTGAGTAGTTATAGCAAATCTATGTGCTTCATCTCTTAGTTTTTGTAATAGTTGAAGTCTCTTGTCTGAAGTAGGAAGTTTGAAATCATAATTTAAAGAGTATATAATATCGTTTGCCTTGCCTTTTGCTCTCATTGCTTTTGCATCTTTTTTCTCTTTAGCAATTGCTAGAAGGTCTATTTGTTGGTCACTCTCTTTTAAAAGTGATTGAGCAAGTTTTAAAAGTGTACTACCTCCATCAAGAATCCATAAATCAGGAGGTGAGTCTTTTTTAAAATTTTCTATCCTTCTTGTTAAAAGCTCTCTCATCTGTCCATACTCATCTCTGCTTTGAAGATTAAAAATTCTATAATTTGCTTTGATAAACTTCTCTTCATAAGTTACGATACAACCAACAGGGGAGTCTCCACTTATATGAGAATTATCAAAAATTTCTATGCGATACGGTGTTTTTTTCAGATCAAATAACTCTTTTACTTCTTCAAGTAAACTGTCGCTATTTTTATTTAGATATTGGCTTAAATACTCTTTTGCATTTTGTTTTGCTATATTTATTAGCTTTAATTTGTCACCCCTTTTAGGTGTTGTAATTGTTATTTTTTTACTATATTTTTGTTCAAGGAGATGTTTTATATCTTCACACTCTTCAAATTCATGGGCAACTATGATTTGAGCATTTATGAGTTTTGTCTTTTCATTATAAAACTGAATTAAGGCTCTTTTATATATTTCGCCTATCTCATATCCATTTGAGTTTTTTATTATATTATGAATACTTGAAACTACTTTGCCATCTCTAATGAAAAGTCTCATAATCGAAGCGACATTTCCTATGATTTCTATAGCAAATAAATCAAAATTTTCAATTTTTGCAAGGTCTAGATGTATTACATGTAGAGAGTTTTTAATAGATTTTTGCATATCTCTAAGAATTCCTGCTTCTTCAAAATTAAGATTTTGGGAAGCTTCTATCATTTTTTTTTCAAGCATTAAAATAAGTTTTTTTCTTTCCATTAAAAGTGTTGTAGCTTCTGTAACTATTTTGGCATACTCTTCTTTGGAAATCTTCCCTACACAAGGTGCATAACACTTACCTATTTGATAAAAAAGGCACTCTTTTTTCTCTTTAAGACATCCTCTTTTTTGAACAAGTTTACATGTAAGGTAAAGTGCTTTTAAAATGTCATTGGCAGAGTTTGAAAAAGGACCATAGTATTTAATACTCTTTTTTTTCTCTATTTTTCTTGTTATTTCAAAGCGAGGAAACTCTTCATCCATATCAATAGCTATATATGGGTAAGTTTTATCATCTCTTAGAAGTATGTTGTATTTGGGTTTTAACTCTTTGATTAGAGAGTTTTCTAGTATAAGTGCATCATATTCACTAGGACTTACTATAAACTCAAGGTGATAAGCTTCATTTATCATCTTTTGTATTCTGAGACTTAATTTGTTGGCAGGGAGAAGAGAGGGTGTAAATTTAAAGTAGCTTTTTACTCTGTTTTTTAGTATTTTTGCTTTTCCTATGTAAAGAAGTTTTCCCTTTCTATCATAAAACTTATAAATTCCAGCATCATTAGGTAGATTTTGTAATTCTCTTTCAAGCATTGTTTTTTAGTATCTCTTTTCTGATTTTTTCAAATATTTCATGTAGTTTTTCATCTTTGGTTTTATTTGTAAAGTCTCCTAATGAGCGTTCTTTATAAAAAATAGTTGCGTCTTTTAAAATCTCTGGTTTAGCCTCTCTTTTATTTGAAACAAAGGCTTTTATCTCTTTTAGATTTATACATTTACACTTTGGATGAAAACTTTCTATTTTTTTTAATATGTCTTTTATCAAATTGCGTTTATAATTAAACTCCATTTTAGCACTTGGGTGCTTTAATACGAAAAAGAGTGTATGGTTTTTTGTATATATAAATTTAATAAAATTAGTAAGTGAGTTAGGAAGTAGTTTGATAAGTATATCGAAGCACTCTTCTTGCTCTAAAGTTTTTAAAGAGGGGTTTTTTTTAAGATGAGAAATTATTGTTTTAGAGTCTTTCATATTTTGATTATAGCATTTATTGGCTTTGGTCTTGTTGGTTGTGGTTATAAAGGACCACCAAAATATGAAGAGACTTCAAAGAGTCAATAGTTGAGAACACAATATGATGTATTGATTGTTGGTTCGGGTGTGGCTGGACTTAATACGGCTCTTCATTTACCTGATGATATGGACGTTTTAGTTTTGAGTAAAGATTATGCTTGGGAGTGTAATACTTTTTTTGCACAGGGTGGTATAGCAGTTGCACCAAACAGAGCTGATATACCTTTACATATAGAAGATACTTTGAATGCAGGAGCAGGACATTGTAACAAAGAGGCAGTTGAGATTATGTGCAATGAAGGACCAAAAGCAATCAAAGATTTGATTGATTCTGGATTTGAATTTGATAAAGATGAAAAAGGTAATTTACTTTACACTAAAGAAGCCGCACATAGTACAAACAGAATTTTGCATGCTGGTGGAGATGCTACAGGAAGAGATTTGCATCTGTTTTTAATGCAGTCTTTGAAGTTTCCAATTCTATACAATACACAAGTAATAGATTTGCTTATAAAAGATGATGTTTGTTATGGAGTAGAAGTTTTTCATGATGATAAAACATTTAATATTTATGCAAAAAAGATAGTAATTGCTAGTGGTGGGGTAGGCTCACTTTATGAGTATCATACAAACTCAAGAACCATAAGTGCTGATTTTCATGGTATCTGTTGTGAGCATAATATAGAGTTAAAAGATATGGAAATGATGCAGTTTCATCCTACCGTTTTTGTGCAAAGCAATGCGGTAAGAAAACAGCTTTTAAGTGAAGCTTTACGAGGAGAAGGTGCAAAAGTTGCTGATGAAGACGGTAAGAGATTTCTTTTTGATTATGATGAACGAGGTGAATTGAGTCCAAGAAATGTTGTATCTGAAGCACTTTACGAGCATCGAGAGAAAACTGGTAAAGCAGTATATCTTGATGTGAGCAGTTTTGAAGCAGAACACTTTAAAAAAAGGTTCCCATCTATATATTTTAATATGAAAAATTTAGGTTTTAATCTTCCACAAGATAGAATTCCAATTTCTCCTGCATTTCACTATGCTATAGGAGGAGTAAGAACTGATTTTGATGGAAAAATAGATACTGTTAAAGATATTTATTTTGTGGGGGAAGTGGCTTCAGTTGGAGTACATGGGGCAAATAGATTGGCAAGTAACTCTCTTTTAGAAGGATTGGTTTTTTCCAAAAGAGTAGCAGCTGATATCTTAAAAACCTTTACATGTAAGAAACAGACTAAAGAGTTTACATGTAAAGATGTAGAGCTTGTTAAAAGTGGTGATAAAACTCTGAAAAATGAGTTAAGAAATCTCATGTGGCAAAGTGCTGGGATAGTAAGATATAAAGAAAAACTAAAAAAAGCTTTGAATAGAGTCGAAGAAATGCTAGAATTATCAACAGGAAAGTTAATTAAACTTCGTTTGTTGACTTCTAGGGTGATAATACAAAGTGCACTAAGACGTAAAAAATCTTTAGGAGCACA
>DQTM01000103.1 GCA_015662785.1 Sulfurospirillum arcachonense
ACATGATGAGTTTAAAACACTCAATTTAAAATTCAACATTCAAAATTCAACATTACCAAAACAAGTGGTTTATGATATTAAATCTATTTTAGATAGTAGTGATGGGAAATTATAGTAAATGACAAATATAATACTATGTGGTGGTTCAGGCACAAGACTATGGCCAATAAGCCGAACACTTATGCCAAAACAGTTTGTGAAACTATTTGATGATAAATCATTATTTGAACTTACTGTTGAAAGAAATAGTAAAGTATGTGATAAAAACTTTATAGTATCAAATACAGAGCAGTATTTTTTAGCATTAGATCAACTTGAGTCTAATTCAAAATTAAGCATTCAAAATTCAAAATTTCTTCTTGAGCCAGTAGGAAGAAATACAGCACCTGCTATAGCCCTAGCTTGTCTGTCTTTAAACCCAAAAGAGATAGTTCTCGTAACTCCATCTGATCATCTTATAAAAGATGAAACAGAGTATAAAAACGTATTAAAACAAGCAGAACAATTAGCACAAGAAGATAATCTAGTAACATTTGGAATTACACCAACATTTCCTGAAACTGGATTTGGATATATTCAGGCAAAGCCTGAAAATGATGAATGTTTAATTTTTAATGTTGAATTATTTAAAGAAAAACCAGACTTAGAAACAGCACAAGAATATCTAGATGAAAATTTAAAATTAAGCATTCAAAATTCACCATTAAAATACCTCTGGAACAGCGGTATGTTCTGCTTTAAAGCAGGTGTATTTTTAGATGAACTTAAAAAATATTCACCAAGCATATACTCTACATGTAAAGTAGCATTTGAAAACAAAAAAATTCAAAATTCAACATTAAGAATTCAACATTCTCATATGGAATTAATTCCAGATGAGTCTATAGATTATGCAGTTATGGAAAAATCAAATATTGTTAAAGTTGTACCATCAGATATAAACTGGTCAGATGTAGGTAGTTTTGATGCCCTTTTTGAGGAGTTACCAAAAGATGAAAACAATAATACATTAAATAAAAACCTTATTGCAATTGATTCTAAAAACAACTTAATTTATGGAAATCAAAGATGTATAGCAACTATTGATATTGAAGATTTAATCATAGTAGATAGTGGAGATGCTCTTTTAATATCTAAAAAAGGTAGTTCTCAAAAAGTAAAACAAGTAGTAAGTGAAATAAAGAAAACAACCCAACTTCATAATATTCACCTTACAGGCCATAGACCATGGGGTACTTATACAATACTTGAAGAAAAAGACGGGTACAAGATAAAACGAATCGAAGTTAAACCAAATAAAAGATTAAGTCTGCAAAAGCATAAATACAGAAATGAACATTGGATAGTTGTAAGCGGAGAAGTCACCATCACCATAAATGAAAGAACTTTTATACTTAAGCAAAACGAATCAACATACATAAAAGCTGGAGATATCTACAGACTTTTAAATGATACTAATGAACCATTGGTTATAATAGAAGCTCAAGTTGGAAGCTATACGGGTGAAGACGATATAGAGAGATTAGAAGATGATTATAGAAGGGATTAAGTAGATGTCAAAAAAGATAGCATTAATTACTGGAATTACTGGGCAAGATGGAAGTTATTTAGCAGAATTTTTACTAAAAAAAGATTATGTAGTTCATGGTATTAAAAGAAGAAGTTCACTTTTTAATACAGATAGAATAGACCATTTGTATCAAGATCCTCATGTTGAAAATAGAAATCTTATACTACACTATGGCGATATGACAGACAGCATGAATTTAACAAGAATCATACAAGAAGTACAACCAGATGAAATCTATAATCTTGCAGCCATGAGCCATGTAGCAGTATCTTTTGAAACACCAGAGTATGTAGCAAATGCCGATGGAACTGGAACTTTAAGAATATTAGAAGCAGTAAAACTTTTAGGTCTCACAAAAAAGACAAAAATATACCAAGCAAGTACAAGTGAACTTTACGGAAAAGTACAAGAAACTCCTCAAAGTGAAACAACGCCTTTTTACCCAAGAAGCCCATATGCTGTTGCAAAGATGTATGCATATTGGATAACAGTAAACTATAGAGAAGCGTATGGTATGTTTGCTTGTAACGGAATACTTTTCAATCATGAATCTCCAGTAAGAGGTGAGACTTTTGTAACAAGAAAGATAACAAGAGCAGCATCTAAGATAGCACTTGGACTTCAAGATAAACTTTACCTTGGTAACTTAGATGCCAAAAGAGATTGGGGACACGCAAAAGACTATGTTCGTATGATGTGGATGATATTGCAAGCAGACGAACCAGAGGATTGGGTCATAGCAACAGGAATCACCACAACTGTAAGAGACTTTGTAAAGATGTCATTTGCATATGCTGGGATTGAATTAGAGTTTCATGGAGTTGGTGTTGAAGAAAAAGGAATTGTTAAGTCAATAAATGAAAATAGATATAACTCTTTAATTCAAAATTCAACATTAAACATTCAAAATTTCATCGGTTCAACGGTAGTTGAAGTAGATGAGAAGTATTTCCGTCCAACAGAAGTTGACTTACTTTTAGGTGACCCTACTAAAGCAGAAACTAAACTTGGCTGGAGTCGAGAGTATAAACTAGAAGAGTTGGTCAATGATATGATGAAGTCAGACCTTAAGCTTATGACAAAAGATGTTTACCTTCAAGATGGTGGATATAAAACTTTGAGTTATTTTGAGTAAAAGGAGTTAAAATGTTAGCAATAAAGATAGATAATCCGGAAATAGAAAATAGATTTAAAGAGTACGCAAAAAGTCAAAAAAAAGCTCTAGAAGATGTGGCAAGTGAAGCTATGAAACTGTTTTTAGACATGCATAAAAAAGATGACAAACTTGTTTATACTAAAAAAAATCCAAAGAAGTATATTCGAAAAATAGAATATACTTACGATGAAGAGTTATGTGACGATGTAGCTTTAACACATATAGAAAATAGTGCTAAATATGTGCATGATTTAAGAAGACAAAAAAAATATGAATAATCTACTTTTCATTGATACCTGTATAGTAATAGATTATATTAATGGTAAATTAAAACTAGATAAAGACAATATAGAAAGATATTGTTTTAATTCTATTGTTGATATGGAAGTATTAGTTGGTGTGAGAAACAAGAGAGAACTAAATACTACTAATAAAAAATTAAATCTTTTTAAAAATATCAGTATAGAACAAGAGATTTTGGATCTTGCTCGTGATTTATTAAATAAATATATATTGTCTCACAATATGGGAATATATGATTCTATTATTGCTGCAACTTGCATTATATATGAATTGCCTTTATGGACTTACAATAAAAAAGATTTTAAATATATAGATGAACTGGAATTAGCTGATGAAAAAAACTAGTAAAATCTATGTAGCAGGACATAAAGGACTTGTAGGTTCTGCAATAGTTAAAAACTTAGAATCAAAAGGTTACACAAATCTGATTTATAGAACACATAAAGAACTAGATTTACTAAACCAACAAGGTGTAAAAAACTTTTTTGAGACAGAAAAACCGGAGTATGTAATACTAGCCGCTGCAAAAGTTGGTGGTATAGTTGCTAACAACACTTACAGAGCAGATTTCATATATGAAAACCTACAAATCCAAAACAATGTTATACATCAAAGTTATAAACATAAAGTAAAAAAGTTACTCTTTTTAGGTTCCACATGTATATATCCTAAAAATTGTCCTCAACCTATGAGCGAAGATAGCCTTTTAACATCAGAGTTAGAATACACAAACGAACCCTATGCCATAGCTAAAATAGCAGGTATAAAGATGTGTGAAAGTTACAATATCCAATATGGCACAAACTTCATATCTGTAATGCCAACAAATCTTTATGGACCAAATGATAACTTTGATTTAGAAACTTCTCATGTACTGCCTGCACTTCTAAGAAAAATCCATCTAGGAAAAGCACTAGAAGAAAACAATTGGGATGCTATAAAAAAAGATTTAAACCATAATCCAATAGAAGACATTACAGGTGAGTCTCCAAAAGAAGAAATATTAAGTATTTTAGAAAAATATGGAATAAAAAAAGAATTCAAAATTCAAAATTCAAAATTCAAAATTAGTATAGAAATCTGGGGTTCGGGTTCCCCAAAACGCGAATTTCTATACTCCGAAGATATGGCTGATGCTTGTATTTATCTTATGGAAAGAATAAACTTTACAGATATAGTAAAAGAAAATAATTCAAAATTCAAAATTCAAAATTCAAAATTATCAAATGAAGTGAGAAACAC
>DQTM01000140.1 GCA_015662785.1 Sulfurospirillum arcachonense
AGACGGTGCATAAATGCACAACGACTTTGCGGTGCGAATAATAGGTATCTTCCGCAGTCGGTGCATAAATGCACAACGACTTTGCGGTGCGAAAGCTAAAAACTACACGAAAGTGTAGTTTTATTAACGCTTTCTTACATCATACCTGGCATACCACCGCCCATGCCACCCATGCCACTTATATCTGGCATAGCTGGAGCTTTGTCGTCTTTTGCGTCACTGATAGTTACCTCAGTTGTAAGAAGTAAACTTGAAACAGATACAGCATTTTGAAGTGCAATACGAGATACTTTAACTGGGTCAATGATACCTTCTTTAAACATATCTACATATTCACCATTTGCTGCATTAAATCCATAAGTATCACTTTTTTGATTTTGAACATTGTTTACAACAACACCTGCATCAAATCCAGCATTTAAAGCAATCTGCTTCATAGGAGCTTGAAGAGCACGACTGACTATGTCTGCGCCTATTGCTTCATCACCACAAAGTTTTAAAGCAATTTTAGAGTTTGCAAGAAGAAATGCTGCGCCACCACCAATAACGATGCCCTCTTCTACTGCTGCTTTGGTTGCACTAAGTGCATCATCAACTCTATCTTTTTTCTCTTTCATCTCAGTTTCAGTAGCAGCTCCAACTTTTATAACAGCAACGCCGCCACTTAGTTTTGCCAAACGCTCTTGAAGTTTCTCTTTATCATAATCACTACTAGTCTCAACTATTTGAGCTTTTATTTGTCCTACTCTAGCTTCAATATTTTCTTTTGAACCAGCACCATTTACTACTACTGTATTGTCTTTATCAATAACAATAGAACTTGCTTGCCCTAAGTCTTCAATCTTAGCACTCTCTAATGTACGTCCTAACTCTTCACTTATAACTTCACCACCAGTAAGAACTGCTATATCTTCAAGCATAGCTTTTCTTCTATCACCAAACCCTGGAGCTTTAACAGCAGAGATGTTAAGAACGCCTCTTAGTTTGTTAACAACTAAAGTAGAAAGAGCTTCTCCATCTATGTCTTCAGCGATGATAAGAAGTGGTCTGCTACTCTTTTGAACTTGCTCTAACACAGGAAGAAGGTCTTTTAAATTTGAGATTTTCTTGTCAAATAGTAAAATATAAGGGTTTTCTAAAACTGCTTCCATTTTTTCTGCATTTGTTACAAAATATGGGCTTAAATAACCTCTATCAAACTGCATACCCTCAACTACGTCAAGCTCATCTTGGATACCTTTTGCTTCTTCAACAGTGATAACACCATCTTTTCCAACTTTTTCCATAGCTTCAGCTATAAGTCCACCGATATTTGCATCAGAGTTTGCAGAGATAGTTGCTACTTGAGCAATCTCTTTTTTATCTTTAACTTCTTTTGCCAACTTCTTAAGCTCAGCAGTTATAGCTTCACTAGCTTTATCCATTCCTCTTTTTACTTCAATAGGATTTGCACCAGCAGTGATGTTTCTTAGTCCCTCTTTGAAAATCGCATGAGCTAAAACTGTTGCAGTTGTTGTTCCATCTCCTGCTTCATCAGCAGTTTTACTTGCTACTTCTTTAACTAATTGAGCACCCATGTTTTCAAGAGTATCTGAAAGTTCTATCTCTTTTGCTACAGAAACACCATCTTTAGTGATACTTGGAGCACCAAAACTCTTTTGGATAAGAACGTTACGTCCTCTTGGTCCCATTGTTACTTTTACAGCATCATTTAGTTTTCTTACACCTTCATATAGTGCATTACGAGCACTATCTGAAAATTGAATATCTTTTGCCATTATTTTCCTTTAATTTCTTCTTGATACAGAGCAAAGCCCTGCACCAATTCATATCATCTAAAGCACAACCTTAAGGTCGTATTACTTTAAAATTCCTAAAATATCTTTATCTTCCATTACTAAATACTCTTTACCATCTAGTGTTAATTCACTACCAGCATACTTTCCAAAAACTACTGTGTCATCTACAGCAATCACTTTTACTTTATTGCCAACTGCAATAACTTTACCGTTTAAAGGTTTCTCTTTTGCATTATCAGGTATAATGATGCCTGAAGCAGTCGTTGTCGCCTCTTCTACGCGTTCTATTAGAACTCTTTTTCCTAGTGGTTGAAAAGCCATATTATGTCTCCTTGTTTTTATTTAGCACTCTATTTGTTTGAGTGCCAAAATAATACTGGAAATCTAAGAAAAAGTCAATAAAATTTAAAAACTTTAGTCATTAACACTAAGGTTTATTTAGGATAGTATATGAAGTATTTTCTCACTTTTCTCTCATTTTTAGTTGTTATTGTGCTATTTGTACTCTTTCTACTCTTTACCCAAGCTGGTAACAATATGATAAAACCATACATCGAGGAGAGTATGCGAAAAGAGTTAAAACAAGATATACATGTAGAAGCATTTACTCTAAAAACAGATTTTATTGATATGGAAATCATCATAGATAAAAATTCAAAAGTCATTATTAATGGTAACTTTAATATTTTAAACAAAACAGTAGATATAGAGTACACAGTAGAGGCAAGAGACCTTAAAACTCCTTACGTTGACATAGATGGACATCTACATGTAGAGGGTAAAATTACGGGAGAGCTAAATAACTTCCAAGCTACTGGAACTGGTATTGCACTTAACTCCAAAATAAACTTCATAACACACATAGAAAAACAAAAAGTCAAAGGCATAAAACTAGATGCTAAAAATATAAAAATAGAAAATATATTAGCTTTTTTGAAAAAACCAATCTACTCGCGTGGCATGATTGATATAGACGCAGATGTGCAACCTAAAGAAAACAACAACTTCTTTGGCAAAGGTGATGTTATCATACACTATGGAACACTAAATACTGCACTGCTGGAAAAAGATTTTGGACTAAAACTTGATAGAACAGTAACATATAGAGGAACTATCAAATCTACTATCTACGGAACAAAAATCAATGCAAAAACAGACATTTTCTCAAACATAGCAAAGATAGAGACTAAAAATAGCCAATATGATTTAAAAGATGAAGTTTTTTATAGTGACTATGTTGTAATCATTCCTAACCTGAGTGCATTTGAAAGTAGTATACAAGGGAATATTACACTAAATGGAAATATCCAAAAAACGAAAGAAGACTTTAGTTTTGATGTAAACTCAAAAACTCTAGAAGGAACTATAAGAGCTGTTGTGTTTAATGACACATTAAAAGTAGATGCAAAAAATATAAATCTAACAAGCCTTAGTGAAATGCTAAAACAACCAAAATACTCAAAAGGAAAACTAGGATTTTCTTTAGATATGCAAGATACAAAAGCCAATAGTAGAAATGGTAGACTAGTTTTACATGTAGACAATGGAACGTTACATGTAAAGGAGTTAATGCAGACTGAAAAAGATGACAAAATAAACTATAAACTCTCATTAGTAAGTGATATAAAACAAAACAGTGCTTCTATAGAGTCACAATTCGTTTCAGATGTACTTCAACTAAACATCATAAAAAGCAATTATGATTTAAAAAACAATGCTGTCCAAGGGCAATATAACCTAAATGTAGCCGATTTAAACAACCTGTACTTCATAACTCGTAGACCACTAAAAGGAGAACTTCTAGTAAATGGTAACTACCAATTTGACAAGCAACTCTACTTAGATGGAAACAGTGACTTTTTAGATACACAAACTGCCTTTACTTTTCAAAACAATCTTCTACATGTAAAGAGTGATGATATTTCAACCCTAAAAATAACCGATATGCTCTACTACCCAAAAGTATTTGATTCATTTGCTACTCTAGAAGCTGACTATAACACCACAAGTGAAGTAGGAGTAGTAAGCCTAAATGCACTAAATGGAAAACTAATAAAAAGTGAACTTACGAACATGATCCACCTTGCAAGTGGTTTTGATTTGACAAATGAAGTCTACAAAGACAGTCTATTTCGTGGAGTAATAGACAAAAATAAAATAGACTTTTCCCTACTTATGAATGGACTAGAGAGTTACTTTAAAATACCAGATGGCTACATAGACCTAGAGAGCAATGAAATAGATAGTGAATTTGATATAAAAATACAACATAGAGATTTCAAAGGAAGTATCAAAGGAAGCCTTGATAACCCGAGCGTTGAACTCAGTGGTTCAGAGTACATAAAACAAAAACTAGATAAAGCCATAGAGAGAAATATCCCAGAAGAGTGGCAAGACACAGCCAAAGAGTTACTAAAACTCTTTGGTTAACAAATCTCTAAGTTTACAAAAGGTATAATTTCGACCTCATAAATGTGTCAAGGTAGCTCAGCTGGTTAGAGCGCTGGTCTCATAAGCCGGAGGTCGAGGGTTCGAGTCCCTCTCTTGACACCATTTCTATTTCCCTTCCATACGAACTTTAAACAGCTTTTATGAAATTATATAGATAACATTAAAAAATCATCTTACCGCACTTTTTACCGCACTTATTAGTTAAATTCAAGATTTACCAATTATATATGATAAAATGAATCAAAATTCTATTTGTTTACAATTAATACATTTATATTAATAAAAGACATTAAGAAATTTAGATAAAATTCTATAAATAAATAAATTAGGTTTAAAATCATGACATATAATGGCCTGAAAAATCAAGACAACTTTTCAGCTTAATTAATTACAACCTCTTTTTGTTACCTTACCCTACATTTTTTAGAAATTCAATATA
>DQTM01000005.1 GCA_015662785.1 Sulfurospirillum arcachonense
AAAAGCATAGTTTGAAAAATAAAAACAATTATTAAATCAACAATATGGTCACCTGCATCTGATGCAGCAGTTTTAAACTCTTGCATTTTGTTTTTATAATAATCAGTTGAAAAATAACTAGCTTTTTTATCATCAAATTTACTAATGTCATTTTTTGCACTAACTATAACTCTTTGAGACTGTTCTATATTGTACTCTTGCTTCACAAAGTTTATATAAACATACTCATTTGCCATTGCCATGAATGGGATACTAAATCTCAAAAAGATTAGCAAAATAGTGAATTTAAAAAATAGATTTTTGCTTAGTTGATATTTTTTTAATTTAAAAAACAGAAGCATATTTGATAGGGCTAAACTAAATATCAATAAAATTTCAAAACCCTTGAAAACTACTATATTCATAAGTATTTTTTGAATTCCTAAAGAAGTCAATGAAGCAAGCATAATCCAAGAAAATCTCTCTACTAAATCATTAATAGGATCTAGAATCTCACCTATGCTTATAGTAACTCCTGGAGGTCCAACCTCAGTTCCTTGAACTAGTGAAATAACTCCATTAAGAGCTTTGGCTGTTGCAAAAACGCCCAAAGCTTGTTTAAAAGATGAGTCTATCCTATTTTTTGCAATGGTATCAAGTTTTGCAAAAGTTGCCATATATATGATAAACAGAGATAGTAAAAAAACTAAACCTTTTACCCAATGAGCTTTTATATTACTCTTCATCTTCAAACTTCACTTCTTCGACATTAGAGTTTTTTACAACTACAGTCCCAGCTATCTTGTCATGCCAACCTTGTTTACGTTTATCAAATGCAACCCAAATAAATCCAAGTAAAAATATAGAAGATAAAAAGTAACCAGCATAACGCAATAAAAACTGTACTAAAGTTGGTTTTTTACCTGTTTTTGCATCAACTATAGTTAACTTTGTAATCATTTTTCCAGGTGTTGCAGATTTAAAAAGCCAAAAAGCAATAATGATAATTGCTGGTAAAAGATAGTTTAAAAAAAAGTTTCCACTTCCTTCAAAACTATAAGAACTTGCACTATAACTCATACCACCATCAGACATCTCCATACTCATAGAGTTCAAACCGTATATACTAGCCATAAGTGGGAACATAATCAAAAGCAATATAATAGTATCTATAAGTGAAGCCCAAAACCTAATCCAAAATCCTGCATATGTCATTTTTTCTCCTTTTGCCTTTTGGGGTCAGCCCCCAACTATGAACTTTTTTATCTTCTCTCTTTATTAGAGCTTTTATATACAAAAGCCAATACTTCTGCGACTGCCTTATATAAAGCTTCTGGTATTATTTCATCTATCTCACACTTTTTATATAACTCTCTTGCTAAAGGTGGGTTTTCTATAACTTGTACACCATGTTCTCTCGCTAACTCTTTGATTTTGAGAGCTAAGTGATCAACGCCTTTTGCTATTATCTTTGGAGCATTCTCTTTATCTGTATCATATCTAATAGCTACTGCAAAGTGAGTTGGGTTTGTTATGACAACATCTGCACTTGGTATGTCACTCATCATTCTTTTTTTACTCATTTCCATTTGTACTCTTTTTATACGAGCTTTTACTTGAGGATCTCCCTCCATCTGTTTGTACTCATCTTTTATCTCTTGTTTACTCATTTTAAGCTCTTTAAAGTAGTTATAACGAACAAAAAAGAGATCAAATAGTGCAAGTCCTAAAAATAGAAGAAGCATAACAGCAATCAAAATCATAGCTTTAGATTTAAGCCACTCAAGTTGATCATATATAGAAAAAAATACAACAGAAGGTAACTCCGTTGTAAAATCCAATAGATAATAATACGCAAGAGTCATAACAAGAGTAACTTTTACGATTATCTTTATGCCTTCGATAAACTTTTTCATAGAGACTAAATTTTTTAAACCCTTTATAGGGTCTATTTTTTTAAAATCAGGAATAAGTGGTTTTGTAGTAGTCAAAAATCCAAACTGCATTAAGGCAGCTAAAACACCTGAAAGTGCTACTATGGCAGCTAAAGGTAAAACCATAAGCGCAAACTCTCTAAAAATAGTTATCATCAAAATATGCACATCATTTTTATCTAAATCAATCCCAATATAGGATTGCACAAAACGATAGAGATTAAACATGCGGTCTCTTATATATGGGAAAAGTGCAAAGAAAGCACCAATTGCTACAACAAGTGTTACAAAACTACTAGTATCTTGGCTTTTAGGGACATTTCCCTCTTTTCTGGCATCTTCGATTTTCTTGGCAGTGGGTTCTTCTGTTTTTTCCTGATCGTCTGCCATCTTTTACTTACTCTTGGTGTGCTATTTTCATAGAAAAATCAAGCCATACAGCTTGATGTATAAGACTTCCACTACTAATAGCATCTACGCCACTTTTTGCGTAAGTTGCAATAGTTTCATCTGTTATATTTCCACTAGCTTCAAGCAAAATATGAGGTGCCTTTTCATCTCTACATGTAACGACTTTTTTTATCTCTTCAACGCTCATATTGTCACACATAATCATATCTACTTTGCAATCCATAGCTTCTTGTGCGGCACCAAAAGAAGAACACTCTATCTCAATCTTAGTTGTATATGGAAGTTTGTTTCTTGCTCCATCTATAAACTCTTTTAGATTTTCTATAGTCTCTTGATGAGTATCTTTTAACATCAAACAGTCATCAAGTCCCATTCTGTGGTTATTTCCTCCACCACATCTTACTGCATATTTTTCAAATATTCTAAGCCCTGGTCTTGTTTTTCTTGTATCAAGCAGTTTTACATCTGCACCATCTAATGCTTTTATATATCTATTTGTATTCGTAGCTATGCCTGAAGCGTGTTGAAGCAAGTTTAAAATAGTTCTTTCACACATCAAAAGTTTTTTTGATTTACCTTTTATGGTGGCTATGGTTTCTCCATACTCTAAGACATCTCCATCTTTTTTATGAAACTTGTAATCTAGTTTTTCTACTTTACACAGTGCTTTTGCATAGGTGACTCCTGCCAATACTCCGCTATCTTTACAGATTATCTTTGCAGTTGCTTTTTTGCTATTGCCAACTAAATAAAACAGATCTCCACGTCCAATGTCCTCTTGTAGTGCTGATTTTACAAATTTGCGTATCATAACTCAAACATCCTATTTAGTGCCTCAAAAGCGTACTTTCTTGTATCTTCACTTATAGTGATTTCACTCTCATAATTACCATCTTTTATTTTAAGAAGTGTATCTTTTAAATCTTCTAATCTTGTCTCATTCATTGTTGGACACTCTGGTTTGGTTGAAGATAAAATATAAGTATTTTTTTCTCTAAGTCTGTTTACCATGTTATACTCAGTTCCAACTACTACTTTTTGTTCTAATGGTAACTCTTTTATGTACTTTATAATCTGACTAGTTGAACCTACAAAATCTGATTTTTCACACACTTCTGGTTTACACTCAGGGTGAGTTACTACTAAAATATCTGGGTATTTTTCTCTATAAAATTCTATATCTTCTACATCAAAAAGTTGATGAACTGAACAAAAGCCATTATAACAGATGATATCTGCCTCTTTCGGGTCACTTCCATCGCCAACTACACAAGACTTTAATCCCATATCAATTGCAATATTTTGACCTAAACACCTATCTGGTACAAAAAGTATCTTTTTACCACTTTTTAGAGCTTTCGTTATGATAACTTTTGCGTTTGAACTCGTACAAACATAACCGCCCATCTTTCCAACTGCCGCTTTTACTTCAGCTGATGAATTGATGTAAGTAATTGGCATAATCTCTTCTTTTTTTATACCACTCTTTTCTAAAATTGCTACATTTTGATCATAATAGTTTACATCTATCATTTTTGCCATAGCACAACATGCCATACGAGGCATCAAAACTCTTTTATTTGGAGCGAGTATTTTAACACTCTGTCCCATAAAACCAACACCACAGAAAATCAAATTTGGATTTTTATCATTTGCTGCAAACGTGGCAAGAGCTAGTGAGTCCCCTGTAAAATCTGCCATATCAAATACTTCGTCTTTTTGGTAAAAATGTGCAACTATAGTTACATCTAATTCTTCTTTTAATTTTAAAATTTCTTCTTTTAATGCGTTATTACTCAAAATATTTCCTCTTAATCTTTATAAAGCTTAGCATTATAACAAATTATGTATAATAATCACCATTAATTATATATAGGATTCAAATGGATTTATTATCAAACATCAATATTCAGTTTTACATCATTGCTTACTTAGTTGGAGGTATCCCTTTTGGGCTTCTCTTAGCTAAAAAATTTACATCAATTGATGTTAGAGAGAGTGGAAGTGGAAGTATTGGGGCAACCAATGTGCTTAGAGTTTTAAAAGACTCCAACCCAGCGCTTGCAAAAAAAATTGCAATTGCTACTCTTCTTCTTGATGCACTCAAAGGAATGGCTGTTTTAATTGTAGCTATGAGTATGGATATAAGCCAGCAAACAATGTGGATGATTGCAATACTTGCAGTTGTTGGACACTGTTATAGTCCATACTTGAAACTTGAAGGCGGAAAAGGTGTTGCTACTGGTATGGGTGTTATGCTTTTTATGCTTCCTATTGAAACTATTCTTGCTGTTATTGCTTGGTTTATTGCGGGAAAAACTCTAAAAGTTTCATCTCTCTCTTCACTAATTGCACTTTTGACTCTACTAATTTCATCATTTATTATTCATCCAGATATTCCTGAAATAAAAACTCATGCACCTCTTTTTATAATCTCTTTTTTAATTGTTTATAAACATGTACCAAACATTATGAGACTTTTTAGTGGTAAAGAGTCTAAAGTCGTATGACAATCTACGTTGAAAATTTAACATTTGATGCAGTCATAGGCATTTTGCCTGAGGAACGAAAAGTTCCTCAAAAAGTTGTAGTGAATGTTGAATTAGATTACGAGTATAAAAAAGGTATTTTTATCAACTATGCAATTTTGGCTAACTTGATAGAAAATGACATAAAACAGAAGCAATATGAACTCATAGAAGATGCACTTTTATCTCTACATGTAGAGATAAAAACTATGTTTTCTCAAATATCTTCAATTAAACTTAAAATTTCTAAACCTACTATTCTCGCTTACGCCGATGTTTCAGTCGAATCAAAAATGAATTATTAAAAAATTATAAAAAATACTTTAAATTTAGCTAAAATTATGGTATACTTCGCTTTTAACTAATAACCTTAAAGGAATATAATGAGAATTTTAATAGTAGAAGACGAAGTTACTCTAAATAAAACAATTGCTGAAGGACTACAAGAGTTTGGTTACCAAACTGATAGTTCTGAGAATTATAAAGATGCTGAGTATTATATAGGTATAAGAAACTATGATCTTATCTTAACTGACTGGATGCTTCCAGATGGTGATGGCATAGATTTAATAGCACTTGTAAAACAAAAAGCACCTAGAACTGCTTGTGTTGTGATCTCTGCAAAAGACGACAAAGAAAGCGAAATAAAAGCACTTAAAGCTGGAGCTGATGACTATATAAAGAAGCCA
This sequence comes from Sulfurospirillum arcachonense, assembly GCA_015662785.1. Classification (GTDB taxonomy): domain Bacteria; phylum Campylobacterota; class Campylobacteria; order Campylobacterales; family Sulfurospirillaceae; genus Sulfurospirillum_A; species Sulfurospirillum_A arcachonense_A. Next base: position 5,542 of record DQTM01000005.1, read on the forward strand.
TTTGATTTTGATATCTTAGTAGCTAGAATCGAAGCTAGACTTAGATTTGGTGGAACTAACGTAATCAAGATTGATGACTTAGTAATTGATCCAGATGAAGAAAAAATCACTTACAAAGGTCAAGAGATTGAACTAAAAGGTAAGCCTTTTGAAGTACTTACTCACCTAGCACGTCATAGTGACCAAATTGTATCTAAAGAACAACTTCTAGACGCTATCTGGGAAGAGCCAGAATTAGTTACTCCAAACGTAATTGAAGTTGCTATTAACCAAATCCGCCAAAAGATGGACAAACCTTTAGAAATCTCTACAATCGAAACGGTAAGACGTAGAGGTTATAGATTTTGTTTTCCAAAAAAAGTATAAGAAACAAATTTGCATTACAATTAGTGTTAGCTTCGGCTGCACTAATTGTAATCTTCTCTACAATCCTCTACAACTACGTCAAAATATCAGTCTATGAAGATTTAAATGTTGAACTAACTAAAGACGCTACTAAAATAGCAACTGAGTACTCTCGCAATTTAGGTGTTACTGGAATTACATTTTTCAAACATGCAACTGATAAAAACAACAATGATTTTAAAATTGTAGTTCGTGCAGAAAAAAAACATAAAATAAACTTTGAACAGTATAAAAGGAACGGCGCAAGTTTCTTAACTATATACTACCCCTTTGATAAAAAGAAATCTACATTTTTGTCACTAACTAAAAACATCTCAAACACAGATAAACTGCTTAATAAAATTTTACGTAGTATAATTGTAATAAACTTCATTACTATATTTTTAATTATCTTTTATGCACTTCTTCTCTCAAGAATGTTAATCATACCTATACACTCTTTAACAACAAAACTTGCAGCTATGGATGAAAACTTTTTCCAATCAATCAATACGAAAAATATACCTGACGAGTTTGAACCACTTGCCATTAGTATAAACAAGTTAGTAGACAGAATTCATACTTTTGTAAAGTATCAGAAAGAGCTGTTTACAGGCACCGCACACGAGCTTAAAACCCCACTAGCTGTTATGAAAACCAAAAATGAAGTTACACTTTTGAAAAAAAGAGATGAACAAAGGTATATAGCAACACTACGTGAAAACAATAAAACTATAGACGAGATGAATAAGATGATAGGCTGTATCTTAGAAATAGGAAGGCTTGAAGGTGCTCAATTTGAGCAACCTATTGAGATGGATTTAATACAATTTTTAAAAGAGAGAACCAATAACTTTAAAATTCTTGCCCATCAAGATAAAAAAACTATAATTAAAAACTTCTTACCAAGATCATTTCCAATTATGATACAACCTACTCTTTTGATACATATACTGCAAAATTTTGTACAAAATGCTATCAAATTTACAGCCGATGGTGGGAAAATAGAGATAAAAAGTTTTACAGACTCTGATGGTATCAATATTCATGTTATAGATGAAGGAATAGGCATAGATGAAAGCCAAGACCTTTTTGCTCCATTTAAGAGATATGGAGGAAAAGAGGGAGCTGGACTTGGGCTATTTTTGGCAAAAAGAGCAGCCGATGCAATTGGAGCTACTATAACAATTAAAAATAGAAAAGATGCAAATGGAGCAGTTGCAACTCTTCATATTCCAATTTCTAACAAAAAATTGGCTAAAAATGCCAAAAAATGTGATATATAAGCCCAGTTAAAGTTTTATTAGTGTATAAAGTTGAAAAAATTTGAAAGATATAAAATGTCACTATTAATAACTGATGAATGTATAGCATGTGATGCTTGTAGAGATGAGTGTCCAAACGAAGCAATAGAAGAAGCAGATCCAATTTATATAATCGATCCAGACATTTGTACTGAGTGTGTTGGTCACTACGATGAGCCTTCATGTATAGCTGTTTGTCCTGTTGAGTGCATAATAGCAGATCCTGACAATGTAGAGACCATGGCAGAGCTTAAACTAAAGTTTGAGCAACTAACTAAAGAAGAGTAATGGCAAAACGCACAGCCGTTATAGATATAGGTTCTAACTCAGCTAGAATGGTTGTCTTTGAGAAAAGTAGTTCTTATGCTTTTCACCTTGTTAAAGAGATAAAAAGCCGTATACGCATTGGAGAGGGAGCTTATGAAAATGAGGGGACTCTTCAAGACATACCGATGCAAAGAGCATATGATGCACTAGAAGATTTTTGTCACATAATAAAGAATTTAAAATGTAATAAAACTTTCTGTGTAGCTACTTCAGCCTTGCGTGATGCACCAAATGCAAAAGAATTTATAAAAAAAATCAAAAAAGAACTAAAGCTTAATATAAAAATCATAGATGGCAAAAAAGAAGCCCAATATGGTGCCTTAGCCTCCATAAATCTTCTAAAACCAATACTAAATGCAACTACTATAGATATAGGTGGAGGTTCAACTGAATTAGCCTGCATCCAAAATGGTAAAATCGTAGATACTATCTCGATAAATGTTGGAACAGTTAGACTCAAAGAGCTTTTTTTCGATAAAACAAATGATTTTGATAAAGCAAAAGAGTTTATTGAAAAAAAGTTAGAAAACTTACCAAAACATTTTATGTCCAAAACAATCATAGGAATTGGCGGAACCATAAGAGCATTTTCCAATATAGTTATGGATAAAATGGACTACCCACTAAAAACCCTACATGGATTTGAATACAATATAGAAGAGTACAGATACCTACTAAAACAAATTACAACAGCAGATGTTTTAGAGTTAAAAGATTATGGTGTAAGAAAAGATAGATACGATACCATAAGAGAGGGTTGTGCTATCTTTAATGCTCTTATAGAGCAACTTGAAGTAAAAGATGTAATTACTAATGGAGCTGGTGTAAGAGAGGGAGTATATCTTCAAGATTTACTACGTTCATCTAACCAGAGATTTCCAGCAAATTTCAAAGTAAGTGAAAAAAGTCTAAGTGATAGATTTATAAGTGATACAAAAGAGAGTCTTCATGTGAGTAAAACTGCTCTAAAACTCTTTGATACATTAGAATATATACACCAAATAGACCCACTCTATAAAAAAGAGCTGAGAGTAGCGGCAAAATTATATAACATAGGAAGAAGTCTTAGTTTTTACCAAGAGCATCTTCATAGTTTTTATTTTATAACAAACAATTTAAATTACAATTTTTCACATCAACAAAGAGTTCTTATAGCTCTTTTGGTAAAGTACCATACGAAAAAACTACCTAGTTTTGAAGATGTTAAAGCTTATGAAATGTTACTCCCAAAAATTGAAATAGTGAATTGGCTTAGTTTTATCATATCACTTGCTAAGTGTCTAAATTCTAACTTTTCAAATGCCTCATTAGAGTTTTGTTATGAAAACCATACATTAACGATAAAAAGCACACAAAAATTATTTTTAGCGAAAGAGTGTATAAAGAAGCTAGTTAAACCAGCTTCTTTTGCGATTGTAGTAGAGACAGCTAGCTAAGGCTAACTGTTAAAATTGTCTTCCCATTGTAAATTCAAAACTTGCAGTTCTATCACCTTCTTCTTGTAAAAGTGCTTTTGCAAATATAAGTGATATAGGTCCCATTGGAGAAATCCACTCTAAGACTGCACCTGTACCTGCTCTTATATCATCATCAATACTATCGTGACCAATCATACCGTAATCCAAAAATATAGCTCCACGCATCTTAAGTCTTTCTATAAGAGGAAAACTAGCTTCTACTGTGTTTATAAGCATTGTGTTACCATTGTAATATGTATTAGTACCAACTGTTTCAATCGGTCCAATAGAGCCTGATTCATATCCTCTTACAGTGCTAACACCACCCATAGTCAAATACTCATCAATAGGTACAAAACCATTATCATATAGATAATGAGCTTGCATCTTATATCTCAAAATCAAATCATATTTCATACTATCTCTAAATCCATAGTAGTAGTTGAACTTTGTAACACTCTTAACAAACTCAGCATCTCCACCAACCCCGGCATACTCTAACGAACTTTTAAAACTAATACCTTCACGAGGAAGTTGATAGTTATCTGTACTGTTATATCTCACAGATGGAATTATAGAACTTTTAAGTAAATCTGTATACACATAAGTATTTGTTATATTAGCATCTCTATAATCATACTGTTTATCTTCTAACACATAACCAACAGAAACGCCCCAACGTCTTCCAATACGTCTTCCAAGATTGATATTAAAACCCGTTGTTGTAGCATCATATGCTGTAGTGCTTGTGTCGTAATTATACTCATTTTGTCTTCTATAAACACTTCCACCCATACTATATACTGAATCAAAAAGACGAGGATTTTGTAGAGAGAGTCTACCACTTAACTCTTTATTACTTCTTTCAATATCTACCGAAGCTGTCATACCTGAGCCAAATATATTTGAATCAGATAGATTTGCACTTAAAAGTAATCCGTCAGATGAGCCATAACCTATACCACCACCAATACTTCCTGTTGAGGCTTCTGTTACTTCTACGATTAAATCTATCTTATCTTTGCTTATTCTCTTTTCTACTATATTTACAGTTTCAAAGTAGCTGTTTCTTCCAAGTGCCCCTTTTGTATCTTTCAAGTCTGTTCTGTTATACAAATCACCACTTGCTAAAAATACATCACGTCTTACTACTCTGTCTATTGTTCTACTATTACCTGATATACGAACATCATTTATATATACTTTATCACCTGGAATTACACGAAGATACACATCAGCTACTGCTTCTTCACTCTTTTTATTTATATCTGGAATTACTCTTACATAAGCGTAACCCAAATCAGCTACTGC
>DQTM01000038.1 GCA_015662785.1 Sulfurospirillum arcachonense
AGTTTGTATTTGGGACAAATTATATCTTACTTTGCTTTAAAATTGCTTATTTTTTCACGTTAGTGTCACTAATGAGGTTATTATAAACCTGTTTGTGTATAATTTACACTACTTTAGTGAGAGGTAGTGATGAAATCAATTTTTCTTATATTTGTACTTATAATTAGTGCAAACGCAAATGTAAATGTCGTATGTAAAGCTGGTATTATGGACAATAACAGTGCAGAAACATATATCAACAAACTTTTAAAAAAAGAACCAAATAATATAGAGTGCATACTGAAACTAGCAAATATTTATTTGAAAAGTGGTGAATTACTAAAAGGCTATAAACTCATAACAAGAGCATACAATACAAATCCACTTGTGGTAGGTCAGAGTGATATGTCCAATATCTTGCCTTATGCTTTAAAGATGACCAAATTGGCTAAAAGAGCCAAGAAAAACAAAAATAAATTTTTATGGAATCAAGTAGGAAATAATTTTTTTGATATGGGTGTGTATAGTGAATCAATTAAGTCTTATGAAAAAAGCCTTGCGTTAGATTTAAAACAACCTGAAATAGGCTTGAAACTTGCACTCAGTTACCAAAAAAGTAATCAAATTGATAATGCTGTAGATCAGCTATTTACTTTGGTGGAACACAATGCGAAAGATTTTTATGCAAATTATTATCTAGGAAAAATATTACGCTACTCAATAACTGATGACGATAGCGCTGTCAAATACTTTGCAAATGCAAAAGAAATTTTATCTTCTAAAAAAGATGACTTTACAGATATAGAATTTACTTCTTTTATGAATGATATAAAGATGGAATTAGGTAAATAAGATATAATTGTTTTATGGAAAAAGCAATATTTTTAGACCGTGATGGAATCATCAACATAGACCATTCTTATGTTTATAAGAGAGATAATTTTGAGTTTTGTGAAGGCATATTTGAAACACTTCAACACTTTTTATCTTTAGATTATCAACTCTTTATAGTAACAAATCAGTCAGGTATTGGCAGGGGCTACTATACTAAAGATGATTTTGAAAAACTTACTTCTTGGATGCTAAAAGAGTTTACTCTTAAAGGTATAAAAATCACAAAAGTATATCATTGTCCACACTCTCCTGATGAAGGTTGTACATGTAGAAAACCTGCAACTTTTATGTTTGAAAAAGCAAAAAAAGAGTTTGATGTAGATATGCAAAACTCTTGGATGATAGGTGATAAACCTAGCGATATACAAGCTGGTTTCAATGCAAACATACCAAATACAATCTTTGTAAATAGCTCTACATGTAAAGAAGCCTCATATAGTGTTAAATCAATTTTAGATACAATAGATATAATCAAGAAATAGGACAGTTGATGATATATAATGATGTAGATTTCAGTAACAAAACCGTTTTAATTACAGGTGGTGCAGGGTTTATTGGGAGTAATCTAGCTTTTTACTTTCAAGAGAATTTTCCTAATTGTGAAGTAGTTGTTTTTGACAAGTTTAGAAGTGAAGAGACTTTTAGCAATGGCAATCTTAAAAGCTTTGGACATTTTAAAAATCTCATTGGTTTTAAAGGTGAGGTTATAAGTGGCGACATAAATTTTGATTTAGCTTTATTGAAAAACTACAAGTTTGATTACATCTTTCATCAAGCAGCCATTAGTGATACAACAGTTGGCGATCAAGCTTTGATGATACAGACAAATGTAAATGCTTTTAAAGATCTACTTGATATGGCTGTAAGTATGAAAGCCAGTATGATATATGCCTCAAGTGCAGCAACCTATGGAGATAGTGAAACTTTTAGTATCGGGTATGAAAAACCAAACAATGTTTATGGGTTTTCTAAGCTTATGATGGACAATTTGGCAAAAAAGTATATGGACAAAATTTCAGTTGTAGGCTTAAGATACTTTAATGTTTATGGAGAAAGAGAGTTTTTCAAAAACAAAACAGCATCTATGGTTCTTCAATTTGGACTTCAACTTCTTAGTGGTAAAAATGCCAAGCTTTTTGAGGGAAGTGACAAGATAAGAAGAGATTTTATTTATATTGAAGACATCATTCAAGCAAACATAAAAGCGAGTAAGCCTAAAAAAAGTGGAGTTTACAACGTTGGAACTGGTAAAGCAAGAAGTTTTCAAGATATAGTTAATATTTTGAAAAATGAGTTACATGTAGACAGAGATGATGAGTATATGCCAAACCCTTTTGTTGGACAGTATCAATTTTTTACTGAGGCCGATATAAGTTTGAGCGAAGAGTTTTTAGATTATAAACCTAGGTTTTTGCTTGAAGATGGTATTAAAAACTACATAAAAGAGATAAAGAGTATTCATGGATAGATTAAAAAGTTACACTCCTCGTATACTTGTTGTTGGAGATTTGATGTTGGACCATTATCTTTGGGGTACGTGTAACCGCATAAGCCCTGAAGCTCCTGTGCAAGTCGTAGACATAGATAAAGAGACAACGGTTCTTGGTGGTGCTGGTAATGTTATAAACAACTTAGTAACAATGGGTGCAGAAGTCAGCGTGCTTAGTGTTATAGGCTATGATAGCAATGGTGAAGAGCTTTTAGGAATGTTAAATGATTCAGGTGTTGATTCCTCAAATATTGTAAAACAAGAAGGTAGATATACAAGTAAAAAAAGCCGTGTTATAGCTGTTCATCAACAAATCATCAGATATGATATGGAATCGAAAAACAATATAGATGAAAAGAGTGAAGAGAGATTGTATGAAAGATTTGAAGCAAATATAGAAAACTTTGATGCTATTTTACTCTCAGACTATGGCAAAGGTGTACTTACTGAAACTCTTACATGTAGACTAATAGAATTGGCAAAAAAAGAGGGTAAGTTTGTTTTAGTAGACCCTAAAGGCAATGATTATAGTAAGTATAAAGGCGCTACACTTATAACTCCAAATAAAAAAGAAGCAATTGAAGCGACCAAAATAGATATAAAAGATGAGCAGAGTTTGCATGAAGCAGGTGAATTTCTGAAAAACTCTTTAGAGCTTGAGTATGCGGTGATAACTCTTAGTGAAGATGGTATGGCTATTTTTGGTGAAGAAGTTACAAAAGTGCCAACAGTTGCACGTGAAGTGTTTGATGTAACAGGTGCTGGTGATACTGTTTTAGCTTCATTTGGCTTTGCTTTGTCTTGTGGGCTTGACATAAAAAAATCGGCTATTTTTGCTACAAGTGCGGCTGCTGTTGTTGTTGGAAAACTTGGAAGTGCAACTGTAAGTCTTGATGAGATTGATATGTATCAACATAGTCTAAGAAGTGGTAAAGCAGACAGTAAGATAAAAACGAAAGAAGAGATAGCTGAGTTATTGAAAAACTTTAGAGATAAAAAGATAGTTTTTACAAATGGCTGTTTTGATATTCTTCATGTTGGTCATGTAAAGTACCTTGAAGTGGCAAAAAGTTTTGGAGATATGCTCATAGTAGGACTAAACTCTGATGAATCTGTGAAGCGTTTAAAAGGTGAGAGTAGACCTATAAACATAAGTGAAGACAGAGCTTATGTATTAAGTGCTTTAGAGTCTGTCAGTTTTGTTGTAGAGTTTGGCGAAGATACCCCTTATGAACTAATCAAAGCAGTCCAACCAGATGTTTTAGTAAAAGGTGGGGATTATAAAGGAAAAGAAGTAGTTGGTAGTGATATAGCAAAAGAGCTTAGGCTTGTAGATTTTGTAGATGGTAAAAGCACAACAAATATAATCAAGAAAATAGGTGGAAATTAATATGATGAATATGATCCAAAGTGAGATGAATGCTCATAAAGAAACAATAGAAAAAACAATAGAGACTATGCAGAGTCATATATATACTGCTTGTATCATAGCGACTGAAACAATTAAAAATGGAAATAAGATTTTGCTTTTTGGTAACGGTGGAAGTGCCGCAGATGCACAACACATAGCAGCTGAACTTAGTGGACGTTATAAAATAGAACGTAGAGGATTACCAGGAATTGCACTAACTACAGATACTTCAGTGTTGACTGCGGTAGGTAATGACTATGGATATGATAGAGTTTTTGATAGACAAGTTGAAGCACTTGCTCGCGCGGGTGATTTGCTTATAGGAATTTCTACAAGTGGAAATAGTAAAAATGTTCTTAGAGCTTTAAGCCTTGGAAAAAATATGGGATGTAAAACTATAGGATTTTCAGGAGGAGATGGAGGGGCAATGAATGAGTTTTGTGATGTAAACTTAGTCGTTCCAAGTGATGATACACCTCGTATTCAAGAGATGCACATTATGATTGGACATATTATTTGTCAAGCGATAGATGATTCTCTAGTATAGCAATAACTTCATTTGCTTTAATGGCTTTCATACATTCGTGCGTTTTGAGCGGGCAAATTCTTTTCATACAAGGAGCACACTCTAAATTGTGAGATATGATGTAACCATTTGGATTATTCCATTGAGATGTTTCATCATGTCTTGTTGGTCCAAACAGAGTTACAGTTGGAATTTTATAAGTTGCAGCTATGTGCATAGGTCCACTATCATTGGTCACAAACAAGCTTAGCCCAGCAACTTTTTTTATGAGTTCAGTTATATCTGTTTTGCCTGCCAAGTTTGTTACTTTTACATCTATTAGACATTCAACTTCATTTGCAATATCAATCTCATTTGGTCCGCCAAAGATGACTATATCATGTGTTTGTGTAAAATGCATCGCTACTTTTGCAAACTCTTCAGGATACCATCTTTTTGCACTTCCATA
>DQTM01000247.1 GCA_015662785.1 Sulfurospirillum arcachonense
GAAATAAAAAGAGTAGAAGAAGCATATAAAAGATATAAGATAGATTACACCCTATGCTTTTTAGATATAGATCATTTCAAGATGGTAAATGATACATATGGGCATGAAGCAGGAGATGTTATACTCTCAACTCTTGGAAAGATTTTGAAAAGGTATCTAAGAAAAGTAGATTTTGTTGGTAGATATGGTGGTGAAGAGTTTTTGACGATACTTCCAAATACAGATTTAGAACAGGGTGTACTTTTTGCAGATAAAATAAGAAAAATCATAGAAAATTATAAATTTGTTTATAAAAATGAGCGTATTGATGTCAAAATAAGTTGTGGTGTAGCACAGCGATCACGTTGTGGTTCTGAAAAAGAAACCATTACTAGTGCCGATAAAATGCTTTATAAAGCAAAGCAAAATGGTAGAAACCAAGTAATGCCAAAAGCTAAATGACTTTAGATAAGTTTTTAGCTCTTAAACCACTCTATTATGACAAAATTGATTATGATAGATTTCCTGTTATTTATAAAAAGATAAAAAAACATTTTAAACTTCCTAAAATAATTCATATTGTAGGAACAAATGGTAAAGGTTCAACGGGACGAGCATTAGCTCATTTTCTACATTTAAATGGTTTACATGTAGGGCATTATAGCTCACCTCATATTATAAAATTCAATGAGCGTATTTGGATAGATGGTAGAGATGCAGATGATAATACTTTAGAATTAACGCATAAAGAACTTCAAAGCTTACTGAGCAAAGAAGATATTAAAGCACTCTCATATTTTGAATATACAACACTTTTAGCAATGCTTATTTTTTGCAAAAAATGTGATTACATTGTTTTAGAAGCGGGACTTGGTGGAGAGTTTGATGCAACTAATGTTTTTGAAAAAGAACTTAGTATCGTTACTCCTATAGGTTATGACCACGAGTCTTTTTTAGGCACTACTATTGTGCAAATTGCAACAACTAAACTTAGGAGTGTAAATAACAACTTACTTTTAGCAAAGCAGTATGAAAAAGATGTTTATGAGTTAGCACTTAGCCAAGTTGAAGATGTTAATAGCAATCTTTATTTAGCACAAAGTTATTTGAGTGATGAATTTTACAAAGAGTTAGACTGTTTTATTGAAACTAAAAAATACCCGTCTTTTTTTAAAGATAATTTTTCAACAGCATTTTGTGCATTTGAGCTTTTAGGTTTCAACGTAGATGTAAATTTACTGGAGGATTTAAAACTTTTTGGAAGGTGTCAAAAAATTAGCTCAAATGTAACTATAGATGTTGGACACAACCCAATGGCTGCAAAGGTTTTGTTAGAGCATTTTAGAGAAAAAAAAGTTATTTTAATTTATAATAGCTATAACGATAAAGAGTATAAAGTAATTTTAAAGATATTGAAGCCAATTATAAAAGAGGTTCAAATACTTAGAATTGAAAATGAACGAGTAGTTTTAAAAAGTAATTTAGAAAATGTTTTGAACTTACTTGATATAAAATACTCTCTATATGAAAAAATTAAAAAAGATGAAGAGTACTTGGTTTTTGGCTCTTTTTCAGTAGTGGAGAGGTTTTTATACGTATGTCAGTAAGAAATAAATTTACAATAACAATATCAGACGTAAATGGTTCAAAGCACTATTTACTACATCAAATAATCAAGCGTTTTGTTTTGTATTTTACTCTTTTTGTTATTTTTCTTATTGTTACAGGATCATATTTAATTTCATTTTTGATGGACTCAGTAACAGATTTAGAAATTAAAAAAACTAAAATGCTTGAACATCAAGAAGTTCTCAAGCAAAGTAACGATAAGTTAATCAAAGAGCTGAATGATAAAACTAAGATTTTAACTCAAAAAATAGGTCAAAAAAGTGAAGAACTTGATACTATTAAAGAAAAAATAACAGATATTGAAGCTTTAGTCGGTATAACTCCATCTTTAGAGACAGAAGTTGATGTAAGGCTTCAAAATATTCAGTTTACATCAGCACAACAAAAACTATTTTTTGACAATATACCAAATGGAGAAGTTATACCTTTTAAAGGCTACAGTGGAAAATTTGGTTGGAGAAAACATCCTATTTCAAAGACAAAAGAATTTCATAGAGGATTAGATCTTAGAGCTAAAAAAATGACACCGGTTCGTGCTCCTGCTGATGGAGTTGTTGAGTATGCTGGGTATCATAAAAGCAGTGGTTTTGGAAATTTGGTTATAATAGAACATAATTATGGGTTTAAAACGAGTTATGCACACCTTAGTAAAAAGTTTCCTGTAAAATCAGGTACTTTTGTAAAAAAAGGTGATATAATAGCTTACACTGGCAATAGCGGTCTCTCAACTGGACCACATCTTCATTATGAAGTGAGGTTTATAGCAAGACTTTTAAATCCAGAGAATTTCATTAAATGGAATAGCTCAAATTTTGAGCAAATATTTAAAAAGGAGAAAAGAGTTTCATGGCAATCTTTGATAAATCTAATGCAGAGTCACCTGCATCTAGCGAAACAACAATAATAGCAAGTGGTGCTAAAATAGATGGTGTTTTTAACTGTGCTTCACGTCTTCATGTTGATGGAGAAGTAACAGGAGAGGTTCACTCTAAGAGTATAGTTACCATAGGTAAAGGTGGAAAAATTAAGGGTCCAGTAACCGCCAATAGACTTATAGTTAATGGACTTTTTGAAGGAAATGCAGACTGTGATAGTGTAGAAGTTCTTGCTGGCGGAAAGTTTTTAGGTAAAGTTGTATCTAAAGAGCTTATGATAGAAGCTAAAGCTCAGTTTGAAGGTGAAAGTAAGATAAAAAGAGACAACGAAACTACTAAAACACCAATAAAAACTCCACTAAAGGTGTAGATAAAAATTGCAATCAGCCATTTACGAATTTTTTAAAAATGGTGGTAACAGTGACGTAGTTGGTGTTGCCACAGAAAAAGATGCTTTTTTAGTATCACAAGTAGTAGAGTATGTAGGTAAAAAAGCTTATCTACTTCCAGATTTAAGAGCTAGTTTTGGTGATGATTTACTCTCTTTTAGTATTGAACTTCAACAGCTTTTAAATACTTTAAAGAGTTATTATGATGATAACTCAACAAAAAAAGTTCTTATAGCTCCTATTAGAACACTTTTCATTCCACTCCCTCCACAAAACCTTTTTAAGACTCAAGTTATAGAGTTCGGTGGCACACTGGCACTGAATAATTTTAAAGAGAGTATGTTAAATTGGGGTTACACCGTAGTTGATGTTGTTGAAAGCCAAGGTGAAGTATCTTTTCGTGGGGATATTGTAGATATATTTCCAATTAATTCTAAATTGGCTCTTAGAATCTCTTTGTTTGATGAAGAGATAGAGAGCATTCGTTATTTTGAGTGTGAAACACAGAAAAGTCAAAAAGAGGAGCTAGAATCATATGAAATAGTTCCTGCTCTTTTTTCACTAAGTAGTGAAGAATATGATAAACTAATTCAAAAAATAGAGAATATACAGAGTGATAGTTTTATAAAAGATATTCACTCATTAGGACTTTGGGCTCTAAAAGATGTATGTAAAAACTGGTTTGAAGAGTTTAAAATATGTCTGTTGAATGGTTTAGAAGAAGAGATAGAAGAGATTGGATTATTTGATAAAAATGGAAGTGAACAGTTAAGTTCTTTACAAATAATCCCAAATGCTAGAGAGTTTAAACCTCTTGAAATTGCTTCAATAAGCACATTTTTAGACTTTCATAAAAACAAAAAAGTTACCATACTTGCAAAGAGTGAAATACTTCTAAGACAAGAGGAGATTGACCCAAGCTTTGGTTTTAAACTAAGTGAATTGATTGTAAATATAATTAGTCCTAAAGAAGTTATTATCTCTTTAAATAAGCAATCAAAAAAGAAGAGAAGAAAAAAAGCATCTATTATATTAGATGAGCTAAAAATAGGTGATTTAGTAGTTCATGAGAACTATGGAGTAGGGCTTTTTAAAGGATTACAAAATACAACGGTTTTAGGTAGTACTAGAGACTTTGTTGTGATTGAGTATCAAGGTGAAGACAAGCTTTTACTTCCTGTAGAGAATCTTGATGTAATAGATAGATACATCAGTGACGGTGGGCACTTAGGGGCAGTCGATAAGCTTGGAAAAGGAAGTTTTCAAAAACTAAAAGCAAAAACTAGGGTCAAACTTCTTGAGATTGCAAGTGAGATTATAGCAGTTGCGGCAAAAAGAGAGATGATAGAAGCAACAACTTTGCATTCTCAAGCTAAAATCAGAGATTTTCAAAAAGATGCAGGTTTTGAGTATACAGATGATCAGACAAAAGCAATCAATGAGATATTTGCTGATTTGAAGTCTTCAAAAATGATGGATAGGCTTTTGAGTGGTGATGTTGGTTTTGGAAAAACAGAAGTTGCTATGAATGCAATGTTTTTAAGTGCTATAAACGGCTACCAAAGCGTTATGTTAGCTCCAACTACACTTCTTAGCTCTCAACACTTTAAATCGCTTTATGAGAGGTTTAATAAGTATGGTATTAGAGTAGAAAAACTTGACCGTTTTACATCAGCGAAAAACAGAAGTAAAATTTTAGCAGATTTAAGAAGCGGCGAGCTAAAAATATGTGTTGGAACTCACTCTTTACTTGGAGTCGAGCTTAAAAATCCAGCACTGATTATACTGGATGAAGAGCATAAATTTGGAGTCAAACAAAAAGAAAAATTGAAGCAAATGAGAGAAAATGTTCACATACTAAGTATGAGTGCAACTCCAATTCCACGAAGTTTAAATATGGCTCTGAGTTCGATTAAGCAATATTCTCAGATACTTACTCCACCGAGTGAGAGAGAAGATATAAGGACTTTTGTAAAAGAGTATGAAGAAAAGTCTTTAAAAGAAGCAATTACTAGAGAACTTAGACGCGGTGGACAAATCTTTTTTGTACACAATAGAATTGCCAGTATAGAAAATAAGAAAAATGAGCTGCAACTTCTTCTTCCTGGACTAAAAATACTCATACTTCATTCAAAAATAAGTACAACTGTCACAGAAAAAGAGATGATAAATTTTGAAAACAAAGAGTACGATTTATTACTTTCAACTTCTATTATTGAATCTGGTATACACATACCAAATGTAAATACAATCATCATTGAAGGAAGTGATAACTTTGGAATTGCAGACCTTCATCAAATGAGAGGGAGAGTAGGACGTGCTAAAAGACAAGGGTATTGTTACTTTTTAGTTAAAGATAAGACACAGCTTACTGAACAATCTAAAAAAAGACTAATGGCACTTGAAGCTAACTCATTTTTAGGAAGTGGTTCAGTTTTAGCATATCATGATTTAGAAATACGTGGTGGCGGAAACTTAATTGGTGAAGCACAAAGTGGACATATAAAAAATATAGGATATTCACTTTATTTGAAGATGCTTGAAGATGCTATTAATACACTTTTAAACAATACACCGGTCCAGAAAAAAGAGGTTGAGATAAAACTCTCTATAAATGCTTTTATTAGCAGTGGTTGTGTAAGTGAAGATAGGGTTAGACTAGAGCTTTATCGTCGTTTGAGCAAGTGTATAAGTGTTAGAGATGTACTTGATATGGAAGAAGAGATGTGTGACAGATTTGGTAAACTAGATATCCATACTAAACAGTTTTTAGATGTCATTACTATAAAGATACTAGCAACACAGGCTAATATAGTTTTTGTTTCAAATTTTGGACAGAATATAACTTTTAAAGATAAAAATGAACAAAAGAGTTATCTTAAATCACGCAGTAAAGATGACGATGACATCATAGCTACTGTATTAGCTCATCTTAGAAAAGAGGTAAAAAATGGATAGTTTTGAGCTGTTTAAAGCGTTAAAAGAGCAAGGTTATATCAAAAAAGAGAGAGAAAAACTCTGGTGGCCTAAAAGTGGAACTTTTGAGGTTGTTGTTGGAGCTATTCTTACTCAGCAAGCAAAGTGGGAAAAAGTAGAAAAGAGTTTAACTAATCTAAGAGATAAAAATCTTTTAAATTTAGATTCTATCGCTAATTTGAATGCGGAAGAGTTAGCACAGCTAATTAAACCAAGCGGATTTTACAATACTAAAGCAAAAAAATTAAAAAAATTATGTCAAAATATTCTAGAAGAGTTTGAGTGTTTTGAAAATTTTGTTCTTCATGTAAGCAGAGATTGGTTACTCTCACAAAAAGGTATAGGTGAAGAGAGTGCCGATGGTATTCTTTGCTATGCTTGTAAAAAAGAGGTAATGGTAGTTGACAGTTATACCAATAGACTCGTAAAGAAATTTGGATATGAGTTTGATAGTTACGGTGAACTTCAAGAGTGGTTAGTTAGTGGCATTGAGAGTAATATAGAAAAAATTAACAAACTTTATGGAAAAGATATGGACTTAAATGTTGTTTACGCAAGATTTCATGGAAAAATTGTGGAGTTTTGTAAGGAAAATAGACGTGGGAAAGATGTGGATGTTAGCGACCTAAATATATAGGTCGCTTTTGGGTTATTTTGATTCTTGCTCTTGTTTATACGCCATTATCATAGCATATGCTTCATCTTTGAGCTTTAACTTTTCTTTTTTAAGTCCCTCAAGAGCCAGTTGTTCCATATGCTCACGACCCTCTTCGATATTTGTTATCTGTTGGTCTAAATCGTTGTGTTTCTCAAAAATCTTAGCAAAGTGTGCATTGCTAACTTTGATATCTGAAATTATGTCTCTATATTCATGTAACATTTTTTCTCCTTTTACAAATATAACTGTATTGTAACAAAAAAGTGGTTAATCAAAGGTAAATTAAGTTCTATAATCTGCATTTATTTTAACATACTCATAACTCAAATCACATCCATACGACGTATATGAGCTTTCACCTGCATTTAAGTCACAAGTAACCCTATAAGAGTCTTGTTTCATAACCTTAAAAGCTTTTTGTTCAGTCTCTTCATCAAGACTTGGATACTCTTTTGAATATACTATTACGTTATCATAAGAAATTACTAAATCTTCCTCTTTACATGTAATACGACTTGCCCCTATGGTTGAAGCTATCCGACCCCAGTTTGGGTCTTCACCAAACAGAGCAGTTTTTACTAAAAGAGAGTTACTAAGAGCTCTACTTGCTTTTTGTGCTTCCTCTATGTTGAGTGCATTTTTCACTTCAAAAGCTACTACTTTATTTGATCCTTCACCATCTCTTAAAATTTCTTGAGAAAGGTGTTTTGTCATGCGATTTAGTGCTTCACTAAATGCCTCTTTATCATAACAGTTTTTTGCAGAATTCAACATCATTACCGTATCATTAGTTGAAGTGTCTCCATCTACGCTAATAGTGTTAAATGATTGTTCAATTGCATTATGAAGTAGCTCGTCCATATCATTCTTTGGTATTTTTGCATCTGTTAAAATAAAGCATAACATAGTTGCCATAGATGGGTTTATCATACCTGCACCTTTGCAGATTGCAGCTATATGAAAGAAGTCTCCATCTTCTAATTCTACTTTAAAACATAACTCTTTTTTAAAACCATCTGTTGTCATAATCGCTTGTGCCGTATTGTCAGAGTTGTTTGAATTAAAATCAAATTTATCAAATGCAGTTGTTATCTTCTTTTTGTCTAGTCTGTACCCAATAACCCCTGTTGAGCTCATAATAGGGTTTTCTATAGTAGGAAGTTTTTCTTTTAAAACAGAAAATATCTCTTCAATATCTTTAACACCTTTTGCTCCTGTCATAGCATTTGCATTTTTTGAATTTAATAAAACAAAGTTTGTTTTAAAGTTTTTACCGTAGTTCAAAAAGTGACAAATTGGAGCAGCTCTGAATCTGTTTTGCGTAAAAACTGCACTTACATCACATAGTTTACTGCTTCTTATAAAAGCTAAATCATTTTGGTTTTCAGCCTTTAGTCCACTACTAACTCCATCACAAAAAAAACCTTCTACATTTTCAAGTCCATTTTCAAGAGGAAATATATCAAACATATCTTAATTCTTCAGGTTTTTGCTTCTTACGTATGATTCTTTTTGTAGCACGTATACTCTCAGCAGTTCCAATAACAAGTAGTTTTGAGCCAGTTCCAACCAATACATCACCTTTAGGCATAGGTATGAAAATATCATTTGAATCTTTAATTCCAACTATACTTACGTTTGTTATATCTCTTAGACGAGCCTCTTTTAGTTTTTTGAATCTCATCCATGAGTGGTCAGGAATCCTAATTTCTTCCATATCTATAGGGGCATCTTTTCTATAAAGAAGGCTTTCAAGCATATTTACCATATCTGGTCTAAGGCTCATGGCTCTTAGTCTCTCAGCCATAAGTTTTATTGCACTAATTACTCTATCTGCTCCAAGTTTTTTAAGTTTTACCATATCATTATCACTAGTTGCACTCGTGATAATATAGTATGGACGTTTTAGTCCAATCTCTTTTTCATAGAGTCTGGTTGATGCAATTTGTGCAATATTATCAGCCGTATTTTCACTAAGAGTAATAAGCCCTTTTGCACTTGAAAGAAATGATTTTTGAAGAGCTACTTCTGTATGTGGATCTTCTTGAATAAAATAAGGATATTTATATTGCAGTGCAATTTTTGCTATGTCCTCTCTAGGATCTATGACAACGAAAGGTATGTGATTTTCACGAAATTGTTTAGATAACTCTATTGTAATTTCGTTATGGTGACAAATAACAAAGTGATTTTTTAATCTAGCAATTTTGTATAGCATCTGTCGCTCCTTGATGATATTTACAAGTTGACCTTTATTTAGAACTTCTACCAATATACCTATTGACATTGAAAATACGCCAAATCCTAAGATGATAAGAGTAATAGTAAATATTCTGCCAGCTGGTGATATAGGAGAAATCTCTCCAAAACCTACTGTAGTAAAGGTAATACCTGCTTGGTATACTGCGTCTAGAAGAGTAAAGCCATCTATGATGACATAACCAAGTGTCCCTATCATAATCATAAAAACTACAAGTATGAGAGGGAGACGAAATGGTTTTAACTGCTGATACAGTTCTGTATTTAAGTCAATATGAGGGGTTGATCTAGTTGACCAATTGAGAATTTTTTTTAACTTTGTAGTTAGAGACACCCAAACCCCTTATATATTGGATTGCGTAGGGATTAAGCGTTCTTCTTCATTGTTCTAAGTGTTGAAGCCGCAACTCTAATTTTTCTAGTCGTTCCATCTTCTAAAGTAACTCTTACAGTTCTTAGGTTTGGAAGGAATCTTCTTTTCGTTCTGTTCTTAGCGTGACTTACGTTATTTCCGCTCATTGGGCCTTTGCCAGTGATAGCACATTTTCTTGCCATAATTAATTTCCTTAAAATTTTTTGGAATTTTACACAAAATAAGCAAAATATCTACTTAAGCCGTGTGTATGTAATTGGAGATGATAGCATAAACTTTATAAATGTTTTATGAAAGTAAAGCTACAATTAGACTTCTTATGAAAAAACTAAAGGTGGTATTATGTTATCAGTAACAACAATAAACAACTATATAGAATCAATACCTCCAATTCCTAAGATTGCTAGACAGTGTTCTGAGGCACTTGAAGATGGTGATATGGTTAGAGCTGCTGACATTGCAAATGAAGATAGAGCTCTTATTCATTATCTTCAAAACATAGTAAACAAGCCTATCTTTGGTTTTAGAGATGAGATAAAAAATGCAAGACAGATTTTTGGGATACTTGGTATTTCAAAAGCAAAACAGCTTATATATGGGTATTATCTTCTTCTTATACTTCCTAAAAAATGGCAAGTATTTGATTTTAATTCGAGTAAATTTCAAGATTTTCAAGCAAGACTCATCCATAATTGGGGTAAAATAGTCAAGTTTCTAGGACGTGAAGATAGTGAAATAATTCCAGCAATTAGTATCATACCCGCTTCTTTAGTAGTTAGTGAAATGCTTTTTAGTAATATCAATAGTACAGTACAACTTTTAAGAGAAACAAAACAGTTGAGTTACGAGACTATACTTCGTAAGATGACTGACAGAACATTTTTTGAGATCTCTTCAATGATAGCAAGAAAATGGGATTTTTCAGATGAAATAGTTGATTTGATAGAGAAAATAGGTGATGTCAATGTAGGCGATTTTGGTGAAAATGCTTTAGAAATTACATATTTAAGATTGCTTTTGATTTACGAGATGAGTAGACCAGTTATGGTTCAAAGTGGTCTGAATAATCTTTTTGATTTGGAACCTATTTTTGACGATGAAATTACAAATAATTTTTATAAAATTATACAAGAGAATTAAAATTGAGACCAATTATAAAACATAAAGTCGCTATTTTTTCACCAATAGGTTTTTTAGATGGTGAAAATGCTCCAGATATAATATCTCCTTTTGATGTAGATTTTTTGATGAATACTAAACCAGAGGGTGCTTTTATATCACTTAAAAAGGTTATTTATTTCAATAAACGTGGGATTACTGTGCTTATTGAGTCGTTGATTAAAGTAAGAGATAAGTGTGGTACTATTGTAGGTTTTTGTGATTATGATACAAAAAAATACAAAATGATTTTAGATATGTTTGTTGAAAGTTTAAATTTTTCTCTTTTTGACACAGCAGAAATTGCTACTCTTTTTGTTGGGGATGATTTGAAAAAAGCAAAAGAGAAAAAAATCATAGTTTATGTAGAAAAAAATGAGCAGAAAAACCAACTAGCGATGGAGCTTTACGAGAGAGGATATTCTCCTACAATAGCAAAAGATGAAAATGACTTTTTAGCAAAAAGAAAAGAGGCAGAGTTCGTTATACAAAACTCATATCTAGGAAAACTCGATAAAACACCAACAGTATTTATAAAAGATAATGTTATTGTTTATACTCTAAAAGGTTTTGTAGACTCTGATATATCAAAAAAGTTTGATATGGTTTATCATAATAACTCACTAAAAGTAGGATTTAAACTTTTCCTTTTTGATGCTGATACAGTATCTTCTATAAATGTTCATGGAGTAAAATTTATATCAAAACTCTCAACAGCAGGTGCGGAGTATGGAGCATCTATTGTTATTTGTGGATTAGATAATCGTAAAATAACAAAAAAACTAACCAATGATTTGGAAGATGCAGGAGTATTGATATACTCTAGTATGGGTGGTTTGTTTGATGACAGTGAGATTATGAAAGAGGCTCGGGAGAGCTCAAGCGTAGCTAAAAAAAGTTCTGGTATAACAAAAAAGCTTATCTCTTCATTGCCTACTATTATAGAGTCATCTATAAAGACAATTGAAGTACTTTCTGGTTATAATGCGGTGAAAAAGTTAATCAAAATACAAGAGTTAACACTAGAAAAAGATAAAGATTTATTGAGTGTCTCCATAGGTTTTTATGGTGATATTGATGGAATTTTAATCCTAGTTTTTGAGAAGAGCATAGCTAAAGATGCATGCAGGATACTACTCGAAGAGGATTCTAGTGAAGAAGATTTGGTAGATGCGTTGGGAGAGTTTACTCATATAATTGGAGGAAAAATTTCTCAACAGCTACATAAAAAAGGCATAAAAATAGATATGACAATGCCTAGAACATTTGAGAATGTTGAAGATGTTATGCGTTCACAAAAAAATAGCCGTGGAGCACAAGTCAATCTCAATGTAGATGGGCGAGATTTAACACTATTTTTAACAAAATAAATATGGACTGAGCGGGACTGGCTGCTTTTATGTAATAAAAGATGCCTGTCCCCGAAAACACTGTCTTAAAAAACAAGGAAAAAAATGAAAATTGCACCGAGTATACTGTCTGCAGATTTTGGTATTTTAAAAGAAGAGATAGAAGCTATCTGTGATGGTGGTTGTGACTTTGTTCACGTTGATGTTATGGATGGGCATTTTGTTCCAAATCATACAATAGGACCAGTTGTCGTAAAATCTGTAGCAAAGGTAGCTACAAAACCACTTGATATTCACTTGATGGTACAAAACAATACATTTTTTGTTGATCTTTTTGCTCCTTTTAAACCTGAATTTATCTCTTTTCATATTGAAGAGGAGAAACACCCTCATAGACTTATTCAGAAAATTAGAGGTTTAGGAATTAAGCCTGCAATTGTTCTAAATCCTCATACTCCTCCAGAAGCAATAGAGTACTTGTTGGAAGATTTAGATATGGTTCTTCTTATGAGTGTAAATCCCGGTTTTGGTGGGCAGAAATTTATACGTTCTGTTATAGGGAAAGCCAAAAAACTAAAAGCTATGATAAATGCAAAAGGTTTAAAGACTCTTATAGAAGTAGATGGTGGAGTAAATGATAAAAATGTAAAAGAGTTAGAGAATGCAGGAGTTGATATAGTAGTTGCTGGTAACTATGTTTTTTCAAATCCTTCATATGCGGAAGCTATAAGTAGTTTAAAGTAGTGCGTATAAAAATCTGTGGTATAACAAATATTGAAGATGCTTTAGTGGCTATAGAAGCTGGAGCAGATGCTTTGGGTTTTGTGTTTTACGAAAAATCTCCTAGGTATATTGCACCAAAAAAAGCTTTAGAGATAGTGAAACAACTTCCTCCTTTTGTAGAGAGAGTAGGGCTTTTTGTTAACTCTACATGTAAAGAGATAAACTCTACATGTAAAGAGTCCAACATGAGTTTGGCACAGATACATTTTGAAGCTAAAGAGTCTTTGTATAAAGGGCTTGAACTTCCATATTTACGTGTCATAAGAGCTACATGTAAAGAAGATATAACTCAGTTTAGTAATGAATACAGAATAATAGATGCTTTTGTTGAGAGTTTTGGTGGAGAGGGTAAGAGAGTTGATGTATCTTGGTTTGATTCTGTTGATTGCTCAAAAATAATACTAGCAGGTGGTTTAAACTGTGACAACATAGAAGAAGTAAAAAATTTAGGTTTTTATGGTTTAGATGTTAGTAGTGGTGTTGAGTTAACAAAAGGGAAAAAAGACAGAGAGAAAATTTTTGAGTTTTTAAGGAAGAGTAAAAATTGAGAAATTATGACAAACTAGTACAAAGAATGACAAAAGTACCTCTTTTTTTTAGTGAATGCCAATCTGTTTTTAAAAAAGTTACAGAGTTTAATGGATATGATTTTGATTCACTTTATGAGAGTGTTGCCAATATGAAAGTTCTAGGACTTCCTTTAGTAGAGCTTTCTAATAAAAAGTTAGCCTTAGAGACCACTTTTACTCCTATTGAAAACCAGAGATTTTGCATAGTTGATATAGAGTCAAATGGAAGCAAACCGACAGACTCACAAATTATAGAAATTGGTGCAATTATGTATGAAAATGGAAAGATTGTGGATAAGTTTGAGAGTTATGTAAAAGCTGATGAGATACCTAAAAATATAGTACAATTGACAGGAATAACTCTAAATGATGTAAAAAATGCACCGTCATTGAAGAGCGTTTTAGAAAAGTTTCGTCTATTTTTAAGCGATGCAGTTTTTTTGGCACATAATGTGAATTTTGACTATAAATTTATATCACATTCTATG
Source organism: Sulfurospirillum arcachonense (assembly GCA_015662785.1). GTDB lineage: Bacteria > Campylobacterota > Campylobacteria > Campylobacterales > Sulfurospirillaceae > Sulfurospirillum_A > Sulfurospirillum_A arcachonense_A. The sequence continues at coordinate 13,486 of DQTM01000247.1, forward strand.
GAAAAATCTGGGTTTGGACCACTGTTAAATAGAAAATTATGTAGTATTGATTTGGCAAAAAAAACCATAGAGGCTGATAGATATGGCTTGGGATTTCTTATCAAACTTTTTGATATTGAGGTAGACCATCACAGAGCATACAGTGATGCGTATGCTGCAATGATTGTTTTTGAAAAGAGTTTAAAAAATCTCCCTGATTTTGTAATAACAACAGAGGATTTAATTAAATTTTCTAATCCAAATCCTAAAAAAAGAAAAAAGAAAAAAGAAAAATAGTTATTTATTTATCCATACGTCTACTACTTCTAAACAGTATTTAGTTTTGTGTTTGAGTCCACGAGCTAAGCCATCTTCAAGTATACCCCAATTGAATACACCTTTTTTCATATAATCAGTGCTAGCATAGCATCCAGCAGTTATATTTCCATAACTATGAGCAAACTTAAAGTACTTTATGGCTTTATCAAGGTTTTTATTAACACCATTA
>DQTM01000197.1 GCA_015662785.1 Sulfurospirillum arcachonense
AAGCTAGAGTTTCTAACTCTTTATTTGCACACTCTAAAGTTATATTTTCCTTTTTAGATTTCATCTCTTCGGTCTTATCGTAACAGACAAAAAGATACTCTTTTATTTTGTTTTTTATACCATAAATAGAAATTATCTTTACATCTAGCCAGTACTCTGTACCATCAACTGTTTGATTTTTGATAATTGCAGAGAATGTTCTATCTTTAATAGCAAATAGTTCTGATTTACTGATTTTTTGTGTCATACAAACAGGATGCTCATACCCCAAAAGTGTTTCTTTACTAAATCCAGTTTTATTACAAAAAGCATCACTACAATACGTAACTATTCCTAAGTCATTTGTTTTAGAAATAATAACATGCTGTCCTACTGATTCAAGTAAACGAGTAATTTCTTCAGTTTTTAGTTTTACTTTCTCTTCAAGAAGTTTATTAATCATTTTCAATGATTTTGTATGTTTTTTATTCTCTTTTTGTATAGGCATAAATATGTATTTTGCTTCAAGCATTAATATAATGAGAGTCAAAAGAAGTATTAAAGATGCGATAGTTATTAGTTTTTCTCTATTTTTTTCACCATGATTTTGAAATTGTGCAACAACTCTGTCAAGTTCTAACAAAAGTACTTCAGAATTTTCTAGTATATACATATAGTTTTTTTCATCCCATTGTGTAAAAAAGTTTTTAGAGTTTAAAATATATGTTCTAAGCATTTTATCTATGTTATGTTCTTTAAAATAAGAGTTATAAAGTTCATCTGAAAGTTTTTGTTTGATTAGATAATCATGATTGTTTTTTAATTTTTTTATTAATGCTAGTCCATCATTTTTATATGATATATTGCCATTTATGTAGTATTTTGTCGCTAAAAGAGCAATTTGTTGTGATAACATTCTTTGTTGACCACTAACATTTATATGTTTACTATCGTTGATTTGAGAGTTAATAAGGTATATTAAATTTAGATAAGAAGCTATAGAAAAATAGCAATTAGTAGTAGACCAACCCAGTACTTTTTAAGAAATGAGTTCAGCAAAGTGCACACCTCTATTATTGACTGTTGTTAGTCTATCACAATATTACTCAAAAGTTTACTTAAATATTATCTATTGCTATTTTTATTCTTTTTAGTCCCTCTTCAAGTAGCACTTTTGTAGTTCCAAAGTTCAATCTAACGAAGTTTTCATTACCAAATCTATCACCTTCACTCAATCCTACTCCATATGATAAAAAGTATTCATATGGATTATCTAATTTTAGTGCACTTACATCAATCCAAGCTAGGTAAGTTGCATCTTGGTCTAAAAGTTTTAGTTTAGGTTCATTTGAAATAAAATCTTGAATGACTTTTAAGTTGTTGGCTAGATATACTCGAAGTTTTTCAAGCCAGACATCACATGAAGTGTAGGCGACTCTTGTAGCTGTTATAGCAAGTAGGTTTATTTCACTAGAGAGTCCAGCAAGTTCTCTTTTAAAATTTTTTCTTACATGTACATCAGGAATTACAGCAAATGAGCTTTGTAAACCAGCTATATTAAATGTTTTGCTAGGAGCCAAGAGAGTGATACTTCTTTTTGCTATCTCTTCGTTGAGTGAAGCTATTGGTATATGCTTTGCTTTTGGATTTAAAATTAAATCAGCGTGTATTTCATCTGAACAGATTGTTAAGTCATATTTTATACATATACTTGCAATTTTTTCAAGTTCATCTTTGGTAAAAACAGTTCCACCTGGGTTGTAAGGGTTACAAAACATAAATAGTTTACATGTAGAGGTAATTTTACTTTCAAAATCTTCAAAATCTATCGTCCATCTGTTGTTTTTCTCTACAAGAGGTACTTTTATGATATTTTTCTTCGCATTTTGTGGTGCATTTACAAAGTGAGGGTAGATTGGAGTGTTTATGATAACATCTTGCGTTGTTACAGATCGACAAGCTATATTCATACCTGGAACAACGCCTGGTAACCAAACAATCCAATTAGAGTCTGTTTTCCAATTGTAATGACGAGCTAAAAAATCTACTACGGCTTGATTTGTACCATCATCTACACTAGTATAACCAAAAACACCATGTTCGACTCTTGCTTGTAAAGCATCTATAATACACTGAGGAGATTTGAAATCCATATCTGCAACCCACATTGGTATAACATCTTGGTTTTTATATCTATCCCATTTTTCACAGTGGCTTCTTGTTCTATCTACTTTTTTATCAAATAAATTCATATAATTAACTCCTTTAAAATAGTAGTTTACCATAAATTTAAGAACATTACAGTAACATTAATATTGTCATTTTTTAGGAGTATGTTATGAATATAACAACCATTACTAAAGAAAATAACTTTTTTTATCTTTTTTTTGCATTGGTATTTATGTTATTGTCTTCTTCTTTGGTAGCACAGCTTGGTGAAGAAGAGCATCATTACTTATTTGAATTTCTTACTATTGGAATGTTACTACTAAGTCTTAAAAGTCTAAAAAATGACAAAACTTGGTTTTGGGCAGTTGGTATTTTAGCTATGACTAGTGTGGTTCTTTTTGTATCAAATAGATTTTTTACCATTTATTATACTGAGTTTATAACACTTCTAATTTGGGCTATATTTTTTATAGGTTGTTTTAAAGTTTTAGTAAAAAGCATTATCAATAGTAAGCAAATAGACCAAAATATGATAGTAGGATCTATGGTTCTTTATCTTCTTATAGGATTACTTTATACTTCTATCTACTTGTTTATTTTACGTATTGTACCAAACTCATTTCACGGGTTAGAATTTACATCTTTAAGTGAGGATTTTTCTATAGTAACATACTATAGTTTTGTTACGCTTACTACTTTAGGGTATGGAGATATATATCCACAAGAACCTATTGCTAGGTTTTTTGTGATTAGTGAGTCCATTGTAGGTGTATTTTATATTGCAATCATAGTATCTAGTTTAGTAAGTGCAAGGTTGGGTTCCATATCAAAGAATTAACAGCTATTTATAACTGCTCTGCTTACCTCTACATTTTCAACTATGACATTGTTTATGTTTAGCTCTTTGATACTCTCTTTTTCTCTATTACTGTGTACTTTTACCAATATTTTATCACTTGGAACAAAAGTTTGTAAAATTTCACAAATTTGATATAACTTTTTAGGGTTATCAATAGCAACTATGATTTTTTTTGCATCTTTTAGATAAGTGTTTTTAAGAATGTTTTTTTTGAGAGCATTACCAAATATAATAGGCTCTTTTTTATTGAGCCCTTTGTGGTAAGAGTGTATATCGTTTTCTACTATGATATACAAATCGCCTTTATCTTTAAAAGCTTTTGCTGCACTCTGTCCAAACTCACCATAGCCTAAGATAACTACATGGTCTTTTATTTTATTGACTGCGTATGATGAAATTTCCATTTTAGAGTCATCTTTTTTTTTATGATTTTATCTGTAATTTGAGTAAGATTTTTTAGTATAATAGGAGTTAAAATCATAGATATAACTATAGTTACAATCATAACCTGTCCATAAGGTGCAACTATGAGCTCATTAGTTCGTGCAAGTTCAAGAATAGCTAGTGAAAACTCACCAACTTGTATAACTGACAAGGCTGTTTTAAAGCTTGTTTTACTGTTTTCTCTAAGTCTAACAATAGCAAATATAATGATAAATTTTAGAATAAAAATAGCTACTAAAAGTAAAACTATTGTGTGTAAATACTCTGCTATAATTGCAAAATCTATTTGCATTCCAACAGTTATGAAAAATATACCTAAAAGAATATCTCTAAACGGAATCAAGTCAGCTTCAGCTTGGTGCTTGAACTTGGTTTCAGATATAAGCATACCAGCTATAAAAGCTCCAAGTGAGTATGAAAACCCTAATTCATGAGCTAAGTAAGATGAACCAATAGCTAAAAACAAAATCGTACCAACAAATAGTTCATCTGAGTTAGTTTTAGTTATGAGTACAAAGAATTTTTCTAAGAAAAACTTACCCAAAACATATAAAATAGCTAGTAGTATAACCGCATTTATGAAAGTACTGATCAATATCTCAGAAACATTGCCACTATCGCTTGCTAAAAAGCCTAAAAGAAGTAAAATAGGTATAACAGCAATATCTTACATAATAAGTATACCAAGAGCACGTTGACCATGTCTTTTGTTGATTTCACCGTTTTCGTTAAATGTTTTTAGAACAATTGCGGTTGATGACAGAGCAATAGCTAATGAAATAACAATTGACATTTTTTGCTCTATTCCCATCATATAAAAGCTTAACAAATAAACTACAATAGCAGTTATTATAATTTGCAATGAACCAGCTACAAATACTTCATATCTCATTTTTTTAAGATGTGAAATAGAAAATTCAAGACCAATAGTAAACATTAAAAATACAACACCAAACTCTGCTATCTCTTTTAACTCGTGATTGTGCACAGCATCATGAAGACCAAATCCATAAGCTATGATAGTTCCTGTAGCAATGTACCCTATAATAGTAGGTAAGCCAAACTTTTTTAAAATAATGTTACATATCAAAGATATGAGTAGTGTAAAAACAATGATACTAAGCATATGGTGACCTTTTATAAAATATTTAAGGTATTATAGTAAAATAAAATTAATATGAGTCAAAAAAGGATTTTAAATTGAGTTGGATGGTTATATTTATTGTAGTTTTTTTATTTTATATGTTGACAAAAGGCTATAAAACAGCTGATTACCAACATATACATGTAAACAAAAAGCAGAAGTTAAGAGGTGATTTAGCAGAGCATGAAGCTGGACTTTTAGTGGCACTTATGGCAAAAGTTGCTAAGGCAGATGGTAAAGTATGTGAGTTAGAAGCTGAGCTTTTAAGTCTAACTTTTACTGATATAGCAAAGGTTTTTGAAGACAGTGAAGCTATAAGAGAGCAGTTAAAAGAGATATATAAAAGAGAGATGCAGAGTTTTGATAACACCATAACAGTTTCACAGAAGTATCTAAAACTTACAAGTAGAGACTATCGTAAGCGTTTAGGTGTGATGGAATACCTTCTCAATCTTGCTTTTATTGATAGTGATTTTTCAAAAGCAGAGTTTATGATATGTGAAGATATAGCCAATGCTTTAGAGATAAAAAGAGCAGATTTTGAGGGAATGATAGCTAGATTTGAGCAGTTTTATACACAAAAAAGAGAACAAGCTGGAATGAACCTCAAAAAAGCTTATGAAGTTTTAGGATTGGAAGAGGGTGTTGAGTTCGCTGTGGTAAAAAAAGAGTATAGAAAACTTGTAAGGCAATACCATCCAGACATATTGATGGGACAGGGCAAAGAACAGTCTATAATAGACCAAGCAACCGAGAAACTGCAAGAGATAAATGAAGCTTATGAGATTGTAAAGAAAAATTTAGTATAATCGCGAAAATATATACATGTAAGGGTAAGAATTGAGAGCATTAATTAGCGTAAGTGACAAAACAGGTGTAGTAGAGTTTGCTAAAGATTTAGAGTCTTTAGGGTATGAGATTATATCAACGGGAGGCACTTTTAAACTTTTAAAAGAAAATAGCATAAAAGCTATTGAGATAGATGAAGTTACTAAGTTTCCAGAGTGTTTTGAAGGTCGTGTTAAAACTTTAAACCCTTATGTTCATGGTGGTATTTTGTATCGTCGTGATAAAGAGTCTCATATAGCTCAAGCTAAAGAGCTAGGAGTTGAGGCGATTGATTTGGTTTGCGTAAATCTTTATCCATTTAAAGAGACTATTGCTAAAACTGATGATTTTGATGAGATTATAGAGAACATTGACATTGGTGGACCAGCTATGGTTAGAAGTGCTGCGAAGAATTTTAATAGCGTTGTGATAGTTACTGATGTTACTGATTTTGATATAGTTATAGATGCTCTTAAAAATGATAAAAATAGTGTTGAGTTTAGACGTGACTTGATGATAAAAGCTTATGAGCATACAGCAGCGTATGACAGTATGATTGCAAATTATATGAATAAAAGATTCAACGGTGGTTTTGGTCAAAAGCAGTTTATCGTAGGTGAAAAAGCATTCGATACTCGTTATGGAGAGAATCCACATCAGCAAGGTGCATTGTATGAGTTTGATTATTTTTTCTCAAATAACTTCAAAACTTTAAAAGGTGAAGCAAGTTTTAACAACATGAATGACATCAATGGAGCTATAAAAATAGCAGCTTCATTTGGAGAAGCTCCGGCAGTTTCTATCATCAAACATGCAAATCCTTGTGGTTTTGCTATGGGTGATAATGTTTTAGACTCTTATGAAAAAGCGCTAAAATGTGACCCAGTTTCTGCATTTGGTGGTGTTGTAGCCATTAACGGAACTCTTGATGTTGCATTAGCTACTAAGATAAATGAGATTTTTGTAGAGGTAATAATTGCAGCCAATGTAGATGAAGAAGCATTAGCAGTATTTGAGAAGAAAAAAAGAATTAAAATCTTTACGCAAGAGAGTAAATATCTTGTACTAAATGGCGATGAATACGACTTTAAACATGTTGATGGTGGTTTTGTTTACCAAAATAGCGACAAAGTAGAAGATGATGAAGTAAGTAGCTCTACATGTAAGACTACAAGGAAAGCAGATAAGCAAGAGATGAGTGATCTTGAAATCGCTGTAAAAGTAGCTGCTCTTACAAAGTCCAATTGTGTTGTATATGTTAAAGACAGTGCAATGGTAGCAATTGGTATGGGTATGACTAGCCGTGTTGATGCTGCAAAATCTGCTTTACGTAAAGCAGAAGATATGGGCATAGACTTAGAGGGTTGTTCAATGGCTAGTGAAGCATTTTTCCCATTTAGAGATTCTATTGATGCGGCAGCCAAGGCTGGTGTAAAGTCTATAATAGAACCAGGTGGAAGTATTAGAGATGATGAAGTAATAGATGCTGCAAATGAACATGGAATAGCACTTTATTTTACAGGAATAAGACACTTTTTACACTAAACTTGATATAAGTCATAGAAATTTAAGATAGTATATGGGATAATTATATGCTATCTAAATCTACATGTAAGGGCAAACATAAAACTAACTGTGACAAATAACTCATCAAGTACTATTATAAATACAGAAAAAATATAAAAAGCTTAAGTGATAACGACGATATAAAAATGGCTATAGAAAATGCTTGGAACAGCAATAGTGATAATTCAATCGAAATTCATATAAAAGACTCTTTTATAGTAACATCTTCAGTGATAGGGTTTCTAATTAAATTTATAAAAAAAGATAAAATTCCTATAACACTATATATAACAAATGATGAGCTATATGAGATGATGGATGATATGAATCTCATACAGGCATTGAATATCAAAAAGGCTATATAATGATAAAAAAAAGTATAGGTTTAAAGATTGCTTTTACTCTTATCCCTATTTTATTGGTTAGTTTTATTATATTACAGTTTGTAATAGTCAATGAGTTTCAAAAATCTTCGCTTGAACAGAGCCGAAGAAGTTTAAATACTTTTAGTCAGTCTGTTTTTCAAACAGTAAGAGCTGCTATGAACCTTGGTGACCCAGCTATGATAAAGAAGTCACTTGATGATGCAGCAGCCATGGACGGTATAACAGAACTAAAAATACATAAATCACAGTCAGTTATAGATACATTCGGAATGAATGCTAAACCAAGCACTGAAGAACTGATAGTAAATTTATTGAAAAATCCAGAAGTAAAAAACTATTACATTAGATGATGACAAAGGGCATAGACTAAGATTGCTTAGACCTCTGATTGCAACTAAAGATTGTTTGATGTGCCATGCAATGAACAAAGAGAAAGATGTTCTTGGAGTTATGGATATGACTTACTCTTTTGAACAGATTGATAGTAGCATACAGACAAGTAGTTATAAATTTTTTGTAATTTTTATGATTTCATTAGTACTTACAGCATTGATAGTCATGTTAGTACTCAAAAAAGTAGTAGGTGATCCTATAAGAACACTTAAAGATAGAGTTGAAGATCTTGCTGATGGTGAAGGAGATTTGACCTCAAGAGTTGTAGTTACTAGTAAAGATGAGATTGGCGAAGTTGGTGAATTTATAAATAAGTTTATAGAAAAAATACAATCTTTGATAATCTCTTCAAAAGATTTAGGACATGGTGTAAAAACAACTGACGATAGACTAAATGTGAATGTTGAAGATATAGCAAAGAGTGCAAAAACTCAGATAAAAAGTGTAAATGAAACTTTTGCAATTATGCAAGAGGTAAAATCAAATCTTGATATTACAGAAGAGTTATCCATAAATACGGCAGAAGACAATATGGCATCGTTTGAAATACTAGAGAACATGAGTAAATCACTTAATAGTGTAGTTGAGAAGATATTAATATCTAGCCAAAATGAACAAGAGATGGCCGGTCAAATTAACTCTGTAGTGACTCAAACAGAGCAGATAAAAGGTGTGCTTGAAATGATAAAAGATATAGCAGACCAAACAAATCTACTTGCACTAAATGCTGCTATTGAAGCTGCTCGTGCAGGTGAGCATGGACGTGGTTTTGCTGTTGTTGCTGATGAAGTTAGAAAACTTGCAGAGCGTACACAAAAGTCATTAGCAGAAATAGATGCAACAATCAATGTTATAGTCCAAGGTGTGACTCAACTAAGTAGTTCTATGGAAGTTAATGCAGTTGCTATGAGAGATGTTTCTAGTAGTGCTGAAGAGGTAAGAGATGAAGCAGAAAAGACAAAAGAGAAAACAGCAGAATCGATAGAGATTTCAAAAGAAGCATCAAAAAAAGTTGTTGAAATTTCTCATCTTACAAAAAGTATGATGGAACAGATGAATCAGACTATTAATACTTCAAGTGACAATGAAAAAATAGCCAAAGAGTTAGCTCAAATTTCTGAAGAGATGACAAATATAGCTTTAGATTTAGATAAAACTCTCTCTACTTTTAGAGTGTAGAGATTAGCTCTACTTTCTCTTCAAGTTCAAGAAAACTCTCTATTAGAGGTTCAAGTTGAGCCTCTTTCTCCTCTAGTTGCTTGCTTAGTTCAGCTAATCCAATTTTTTGATAACATTCAGGATTTTGTAGGCACTTTTGAAGTTCTTCAATCTCAGTTTCAAGTTTTTCAATTTCTATAGGCAAAGTCTCATATTCTTGTTTCTCTTTATAGCTTAGTTTTATAGTTCTATTTGTAATTACTTTTGTTTTAGTCTTTTCTTCTTTAGATGTAAATGACTCAAGCTCTTTTAACTCTTTTTCAATTTCTAAGTATTCACTATATGTTTGATAACTCTCTTCAATTTTCCCATTACCTTTAAAAATATATAGTTTTTGTGCAATTTTATCTACAAAGTATCTATCGTGACTTACAAATACAACAGCACCTTGAAAGCTCTGTATGTACTCTTCAAGTATATTTATAGTTGGAATATCGAGGTCATTGGTTGGCTCATCTAAGATAAGACAGTCTATCTCTTTTGTGAAAAGAAGGGCAAGTGCCACTCTGCTCTTTTCTCCACCACTTAAAAGCCCCACTTTTTTGTTTAGGTACTCTTTAGGGAATAAGAAGTTTTTTAGGTATCCAAAAACGTGCATATTTCGTCCACGAACATCTACTCTATCACCACCATTTGGACAGAAAATTTGAGTAATGTTTTTGCTCTCATCTAGTGAAGTTCTTTGCTGGTCAAAGTAGCCTACTTTGAATTCACCTTTTTTAAATGAACCGCTATCTACTTTTAACTCTTCAAGAAATATTTTAAGAAGGGTTGATTTTCCTGCACCATTTTTTCCCACAATTGCAATTCTGTCATTTTGTAAAACACGTCCTGAAAATGATGTAATTAATTCTTTAGTACCTAATTTCTTATGAATATCATACATTTCAAAGAGCATTTTTTGCCTATTGATTGATCTGTCTTGGTTAAAATTTTTCTGCTCTCTTTCAAGTTCTAACTTCATTTGATAAATTAATGTTGGATTTTTTTTCGCATTTTCTCTTAGTTGAAAGACTCTCTCTTTTCTTCCTTCATTTCTTTTTAGCCTTGCTTTTACTCCACGTCTTAACCATGCTTCTTCAGTTTTTAAGTGTTTAAGAAGCGTTTCATGAGTCTTTGCTAAGCTCATCATTAAAGCCTCTTTTGCCCTTAGATAGTCTTCATAGCCACCCTTAAAAGTACGAAGTTCACAATCATCTATTTCTACTGTTTTAGTTGCAATATTGTCTATGAAATATCTATCATGTGATATAAAAACAAGAGTGAATTTTTCTTTTAGTAGCATCTCTTCTAAAAATTCAACCATGTAGACATCAAGGTGGTTTGTAGGTTCATCTAGCAGTAAGATATCTGGTTTTTTTAAGATTAGTCCCGCAAGAGTTACTCTTCTTTGTTCGCCACCACTTAGCATAGTTACTGGTCTATTTTCATACTCTTTAAGTTGAAATTGTTGTAAAACTCTTTCAATTTTATCGTCAAGATTCCAAGCGTTGTGCGTATCTAAAAAGTTTGTAAGTTGTTCTTGTTTTTTAAGAAGTTCGCTGTTCTCAAAGTCATTTTCAAGTCTTAACAGTATGTTGTCATATTCTAGCTTTGCATTTTTAAGTTCGCTCAACTCTTCTTCTATAGCTTCTTTTACACTTATATCTTTCTCAAAAACAGGAGCTTGATTTAGCATTTCTACTTTAACATTTTTTCGTATAATACGTCTTCCATCTTCAAAGTCCAATGTACCATTTACAATTTTCATTAGTGTAGATTTTCCACCACCATTTTTGCCAATGATACAAATTCTATCACCTTTTTCAACAAAAAAATCAATCTGTTTTAGTATTTGTTGTGACTCGTATGCTTTGCTAACTTCAAGTAAATCTAATAATGCCAAAATATCTCCGTTATTTTTAATGTGTAATTTTAACTAAAATTAGCTAGAATGCATATTATGAATAATCATGAAAATATAGAAGAATTAAAAAAAGAGTTAGAATTTGCTAGAGAAAAGCTTATGGAACAGTTCTATGTTGACTATCTTAGCTCTCTACCCAACCTATACAAGCTTCGTAGTGACCTTGAACAAGATGAAGATTTTACCCTTATAGTACTCAATATTGATAACTTTAAAATTTTAAATGATTTTTATGGTTTTATAGTGGGAGACTTTATTCTTGAATCTGTAGCAACAAAACTTAAAACTTTTTTTAAAGAAATCCCTGTGTACCGTGTTGCTAGTGATGAATTTGCAATAGTTCTTGATAAAAAATTGAGTTTTTATGAGTTAAAAGTTTATTTGCAGGAACTTTCAACACAAATCTCTCATCTTGAATTTGTATATGCGCATACTGAAATATTTGTTGATGCAACACTCTCTAGTAGTGCAAGCAGTAACAATGAAAACATTTTTTCAAAAGTAAATATGGCTCTAAAATATGCAAAAGAAGAGGGGTTAAAGTTTTGGATTTATGAAGATAGTATGCAAACAGGTGATGAGTACGAAAACAATATTAAATTTGCAATAAAAATAAGAAAAGCACTTAATAGCGGAGGTTTAATTCCATATTTTTAACCAATTATAGATAATGTTACAGGTAAAATAGTCAAGTATGAAGCTCTCTCAAGGCTTATTGATGAAGAGGGTGTTGTTCATCCTCCAAACATGTTTATTCCGGTATCAAAAAAGATAAAAGTATATGATAAAGTTACAAAAGAGGTTATAAGAAAAACATTTGTAGCTTTTAGTGATAATAATCTTGAATTTAGTATAAATCTTTCTTTTGAAGATATAATAAACCCTGAAATTTATAAGTTTATTATTGATGAACTTAAAGTGTCTAAAATTGGTCCACGAGTAACATTTGAGCTTTTGGAGTCTGAAAAAGTAAAAGATTTTAAAAAAGTTATCCGTTTTTTCAATGAGATTAAAAGATTTGGTGTGAAAGTTGCCATTGATGACTTTGGAAATGGATTTTCAAACTTTTCGTACATGACAAAGCTTAGTCCCGATTTCATAAAGATAGACGGTAGTCTCATAACAGATTTAGATACAGATAAAAATGCACAAATAGTTGTAGAGACTATAGTAGATTTTGCAAAAAAAACTTGGTATCAAAACAGTAGCTGAGTATGTTCACTCTAGTACAGTATTATCAGTTGTAAAACGAATGGGTATAGATTATTCTCAAGGTTTTTACATAGATAAACCACAACCTCAGATAAATTTGGTATAATTCACATAAAAAATTAGGAAATTATTTATGTTTGAAGTTATGTTAATTATATATACGTTATATACTATTGCAAAAATTTATATAAGTGTTATGGAAGCGAAGTTTGTAGCTAGTAAAAAAGATGGTAAAGCAATAGTTCTTAGTGAAAAGAAATTTAAGGAAGCTGGTGAGTACAAAATTGAGACAAGTAAAATCTCTATTGTAAGTTCAATGTATGATTTATTGATGTTCTTTGCGTGGATTGGTTTTGGTTTTAAAGCACTTGATAGTGTGATTAGTTTCGATAACAGTATGCTTTATACTGTGTCTTTTATACTTGCTTTTTCAGCAGTTAATTTTGTTTTAGGATTACCTTTCGATTTGTATCAGACTTTTAATCTAGATAAGAGATATGGTTTTTCTACTATAGATGTTAAAACTTATGTAATTGACCAGATAAAAGGAGCAGTAATGTTCTTGGTGTTTGGTTCCCTCCTTATTTTGTTACTAGCTTTCATTATTGTCAGTTTTGAGAGTTGGTGGATATATGGTTTTGGGGCAGTTTTTATTGTAATTCTTTTTATAAATATGATATACCCGACACTTATAGCCCCTATATTTAATAAGTTTTCACCACTAGATAATGAAGAGTTACAAAGTGCTATAGAGAACCTTATGAGCAAAGCAGGACTAAAAAGTAGTGGAGTTTATAAAATAGATGCAAGCAAGAGAGATAAAAGATTAAATGCTTATTTTGGAGGACTTGGAAAGTCTAAAAGGGTAGTGTTATTTGATACTTTAGTTAAAAAACTAGAAACAAAAGAGCTATTGGCAGTTTTAGGGCATGAACTTGGACACTTTAAGCATGGTGATATAGTCAAAAATATAGGAGCAAGTGCCGTTATGCTGTTCATTATGTTTGCTTTTTTTGGCAATATTCCTGATAGTATATTTACTGGAATGGAACTAGAAAAAAGTCCTCATATGGTTCTTATACTGTTTTTGTTACTTTCTCCAGTCTTATCATTTTTTATGATGCCACTTTTTGGACTACTTAGCCGTCATAATGAATATGCAGCAGATGAATATGGAAGTGAGTGCGAGAGTAAAGAAGCACTTGCAAGTGCATTGATAAAGCTTGCTGATGAAAATAAAAGTTTTCCTCTCTCTCATCCTTTGACTGTTACTTTTTATCATACACATCCTGCTCTTACTGAGAGACTTGAGAAGTTAGGTGTAGATGTTAGTTAAAGAGGCTTTAGTTAAAGCCACAAGGCTTATAAAAGACATAAGTGATATACCAAATAAAGAGGCTAGGATACTTTTAGCTTCTTACTTAAAAAAAGACCAGATTTGGATCATAACTCACGATGATGAAGAAATTAAAGAAGAGGGTTATTTCGAACTCATAAAAAGACGAGTAGACAATGAGCCTATAGAGTACATTACTAATAGTGCTAGTTTTTATGGTGAGAGTTTTTATGTAGATTCAAATGTACTTATACCAAGACCAGAAACAGAAATACTTGTGGATTTAGTAGTCTCTACATGTAAAGGTATAAAAACCCCAATCATAGTAGAGATTGGGACGGGAAGTGGCATTATTTCTATAATGCTTGCACTACTTTTACCCAAGGCAATCATAAAAGCAGTAGATATAAGCCAAGAAGCATTACATGTAGCAAAACTAAATGCTAAGAAGCATAGAGTAAGTGATAGGATTGAGTTTATACTTAGTGATTTACTTAATTCATGTGATGAGAAAAATTTTGATGTATTAGTTTCAAATCCACCTTATATTGCAAACAATGAACCTTTGCATGTAGGATTATCTTATGAGCCTTCTTTAGCATTATATGGTGGTAAAGAAGGTGGAGAAATTTTAGAAAAAATATATAATTTAGCAAAAGCAAGAAAAGTGTCTTTTCTTGCTTGTGAGATAGGATACGATCAAAAAGAGTATATTTCTACCATAGCATCTCCTTTAAAACCAAAATTTTATAAAGATTTAGCAAATCACGATAGAGGTTTTATTATAAATTTTAAGTAAGTATTTAACAAATAAGCCTATATTGTTAACTAGTATAAGAAAAATAGAAAAAAGAGTTTTAAAAAATGACAATAGTAAATATAAAAGGTACCTTTTAGAAACTATAGATTTTACTGCTCCCATAGTTGGAATTATAGGTGCTCGTGGTGTTGGCAAATCAACTCTTTTAATCCAGTATGCAAATTTACTAAAAAAAATATATGAGCCATATAAGTCACTGTACTTCTCTTATGATTATGCTGTTAATATAGATGTAAAACTTTTTGATTTAGCAGGAGAACTCAGTAAAGTTGGTACTGAATATTTAATCATAGATAAAATTCATAAATTTAAGACAATTGAAGAAGAACTGCAATCAATACATGAGGTATACCCTCAACTAAAAATCATTTTTTCAGCATCATCTGTAGTAAACACAGAGAATTTCAGTGACAATATAGCCATCTACCATATGAAAGGCTTGTCATATAGAGAATTTTTAGAGTTGAAATTAGACATAGAGCTTCCTAGTTTTAGTTTAAATGAGATATTAAATGATAGTGTGTACATAGTTAATAAATTAGAAGACAAGTTTACACCACTTGAGTATTTTAATGAGTATCTGTCTACTGGATATTATCCTTTTTATTTTAACCCAAATTATGCAATAGAAAATTAAAAATATTATCTATCATTGCACTCAAGGCACATTCATTAAAAATTTACACCACCAATAAG
>DQTM01000275.1 GCA_015662785.1 Sulfurospirillum arcachonense
GGATATGAACAATATGACAAAAAAGGAAATACATATACGAAAAGAAATGCTCTCAGTAGCAAAAGAGGTAGATTTGAAAAGGTGAATGAAGTGTTTGATGTTACAACTACTTATAGATGCAATAAGTGTAATGAGACTTTTAAAAATATAACTGAATCAAAAACAAAAGTATAGGAGAAAAAATGGCACAAATGAAATGTCCAGCGTGTGGAGCAAAAGGTGGGTACGGAATATGGCATTGTCCAGATTGCGGAGATACGAGATGTAGTAAATCAGGATGTAAAGGCACTATGGGTAAGGGGTTGCCTGCCTCAGGCAATTATCATCAGGTAGGTTGTAGAGTTTGTAAGAGTAAAAATGTAAAGAAAATTAACTAAGATAAGGAAATTGAGATATGGCAAGTTTAGGGTTAACAGATAGACCAGTAGGATCTTTAGCAGAAGAGTCACTTGGAGTTAAGGATTATATGGAAGCACTAAGTGAGTTTGTGGTGACTTGTGAGACACCTATGACCATATCCATACAAGCTGATTGGGGTGCGGGAAAAACAAGTATGATGAATCTTGTAAAATCAAAACTTGAAGATCAGAAGATTGAAACTATCTGGTTTAATACTTGGCAATTTTCCCAGTTTAATATGGGAGATGATTTGCCTATATCACTGCTGAGTCAATTTGCAAAAAAGTTTGAAGTGGAAGAGAAAAGTTCCATAAAAAAGTCACTTAACTTTCTTAAAAAGGGTTCAAAAGTTTTAGCTACAACTATTGCGGACAAAGCTGTTTCTGGTGGAGGAGATATTTTGGGTGCAATGCTTGATGATTCAACATCAACAGATGCTTCTGAAGTAATAATTGAACTAAAAAATGAGCTAAGTAAAGCAGTGGCAGATAAAATAAGAAATACTGGTAATGATAGAGTTATTATTTTCATTGATGACTTAGATAGACTTGTTCCCGAAAAAGCTGTTGAATTGCTAGAGACGATGAAACTATTTCTTGATATTCATGGATGTGTATTTGTCTTGGCAATTGATTATAATGTAGTTGTGAAAGGTTTAGAAACAAAGTTTGGAGGTAAAGTTAGTGATGAAAAAGGAAGAAGTTTTTTTGATAAAATTATACAACTTCCTTTCAATTTACCTGTGGCACAGTACGACATAAGTAAATATTTTAAAGAGCTTTTGCAGGGAAAATTTGAGTATCGGGAAGATGATATTGAAACATTTGTTAAACTTGCTAATAATTCTGTAGGGTTTAACCCAAGAAGTATGAAAAGGCTTTTCAACTCTCTCCAATTGCTTAAAATGGTAGCAGCAACAAAAAATATTTTAGGTGCAGATAGTGTAGCTACGGCATATGAAAAACAGAGAATACTTTTTGCTATTTTATGTCTTCAAACAGCTTACGAATCGATGTATAGATTTATGTTAAAACATCAATTAAAAATAGATCAAGATTTTTTTGACACCTTTAGTGAACTGGAGAAGTTAAAAGAGAGCTATTACTATGATGAAGTGAAAAAAGAATTAGGAATAAAGGATGATGAAGATGATAAAGTTTTAAGATTTATAGAGTTCTTAAATACTTTTTATGAAGCAATCCAGCTTGACTCCGACGATAGTGAGGATTCTGATGAAAATCTTTCAGACAAAGAGCTTGAAAATTTAATGAGATTCCTATCATTTTCTTCTATTACTACAAGTAATGCACAAGGAATACAAGCATCGACTGGTACATTCCAGTTTAAATCCATTGCCTCACCTTTTATGAATGAAATTCTTATACCTAAGTTTAATGAAGAGCTTGAAAAAATGCAGAGTAAATTTAAAATCAAATCAAATAATAATTCTGGAGAGATTTGTTTTGCATTTAAACAGGGTAGTATGGACTTTGATTGTGTTGCATGGAGAGATGACAAAAATATCACTTTTGCATTAAATCATAATTCTGGAAATAAAAAAACTGTTAAATATTGGTCTGAAAAATATATGTTGGATGCCTATCAAAATATAATCTATAATGGCCGTAACAGGTATGGGTATCTTGAGTTTTATTCACACAAGTTTACAGATGATGAAATGGTACAGGGCGAAGAAGCTAAAATGGAAATCTATAAAGAGATAGCTTTAAAAGGGTTTGAACAAATTATACCTAGATTGAGTGAGCACTATTTAGAAACAAAACCCATAATAGATAATGTTACAAATTTTTCTAACAGACTTATATCAGAGATAAAAAGTAATTTTAATACTGAAGATGGTTGGATAGTTGATGCAGGTAATATCTCAAATCTTACTAGGCTTGAACCACTTAATATTTATCATACGGATTGGGGAGATGATACTTTTACTATAAGTATAGAAGCAGATGCGTCACTGCTTAGAAGGCTTTATTTTGGAATTCGAAGAAGACACTCTAGTGTAAAGTTCAATGAGGGACTAACAAATAATACTCTTAATATTTTTCAAGAAAATTTTTCTGGAGGAAGAGGTTCTCCTTGGTGGATATTTTGGAAACATTTTGATAAACATACTAATATTGTTGAGGGGGAACCTTATTATGAAAAAACAGGTAGCTATGCTTATCCTGATGAAGCGAGTGAAAATGAAGCTTTAGAATATATTGTAAAACAGCTAGTTACTTTAAAAGGCTACAAAGATCAATTAACTGAGCTTGCGAATGCAAAACAGTAAAGATTTTATGGATGCTGAGATTTGTCCTATGTGGACAAATCTATTTCAGAACGACAGCATCTATTTTTTGCCAAAATATCAAAGGGCATATTCTTGGCAAAAAGCACAGCTAGATGATTTTTGGCACGATGTACGTGATGCTATCGCAGAAAATATTGATTTGCCCTATTTATTGGGAACACTTTATTTGGCAGAGGTGGATTCAGATATGATAAAAAAAGAAATAAATACTGAAGTTTGGAATCAATATGAAAATAAATTAAATACAAATAAACATTATCTTATTATTGATGGACAACAACGAGTTACTACATTATTTATATTGCAACTGGCACTTTTAGAAAATCAAAACTTATCAATTAATGAACTACCAAAACTTGCTTTAGGTAGTGTGGACTTCGAGTTTTTAAAAGCATTATTGCAAAATAAGAAAATGGTTCCTTTGACAAATAGCCATAAGAATATAGCATTTACATATAATTATTTTAATGAAAAACTTACTTCACTCAGTACGATAGATAGAAATAAGTTTGTATCATTTGTACAGCAAAATTTACAAGCTATTTTTATAATATTAACGTCAAACCTTGAGCTTGCAACAACTCTGTTTGTTTCTCAAACTGATAGAGGTAAAAAGCTGACGGTTCTTGATAAGCTTAAAAGTTCGCTAATGTTTTATACTCAAAAAACTAATTTAAAAGGCTCATTGGATATAGATAATCTTTTTGGCGATTTATATGTAACTATAGAGTACTTGGTGTCAATGCATGTATATAAAAATTCAAAAGAAATGGAATCAGATATTGTCAGAATATTGCATGTGCTGCTTAAAAAAGACAATTTTTATGATAATACTACATTAGGTGAATTAAAGTCAAAAGTTGGTTGGGAAATTGGTGAAGATAGAGTCTATGATGCCATAGTGGTGATGCTCAGAGATTCTAAGAGAGATAAGAAAGAAGTTTGTATTTTATCATTGCATAAGACGTTGGCTGCAATAAAAGAGTTTTTTCATTATGTATATCAAATAAGAAAAAATGAACAAAAAAATCAATTTTTAGATTTATATATTCATACTGTATGGTATCCTTATTTGCAACTATTTAGGCTTTTGAAACCTACACGTTTTAGCAAAGCACTTCTTGTGGAACTTTTTAATAAATCTAGCACTGCTAGGCCAACTAATACACTTAACTTTATAAGTATAGGAGATAGTACAACACACAGTGACAGTATGATAAGTATGAAAAAAAGAGCTCCTGTAGATGTACTAACAAAAGATAGGATAAAAAATAAATATTTAAAATTGCAGACACTTTTAAGTAAGAATGGCAGTGATCATTATGATATATTTCAGATACAGAAAAATGATGCTCTCTTGAAACTGTTGAGAAAAAAATTAAATCGTACCTTGATAAGAATAAATGATTTTCAAGATTATTTGGATAACCATTATATCTCTGTAGTAAATCTTATTGAAAAAACTGAGATGTCAATTTGGAAAAATGGAAAACGACCTGTTGGAAATTTTATTAAGCGTGAAAAAAATGTTGATAGACTCTTGACCCACACGCTCAATTTTACTTATAGATATAAAGAGAAAAGTAATTATCTCTTGAGAGATTTTGGCTTTTCGAATATTAAATATCTGCTTTTAGAATATGAACGTATGGTATTTAAAAACAACAGTAATTATCAGAAAATTTTAGACATAGTAATAGACACTAAAGATAATGTAACAATACAAAGAGAACATATATATCCTGTCAGCCCAGATGAAAATACAAAGTCAAGAATCAAAACTATTTGGGATGAGAATAAAGAGAATTATGATCGTTGGATTTGGAAAATTGGAAATGTTACACTTTTGGAACATAATATTAATATTGGTAATGCATCAAATAAACCTATTTGGGAAAAAGCTGAAATTTACCATAAACATAAAACTTTATTTTTGCATACACGAGAATTAGCAGATGATATTATAGAAATAAAAACATTGCTAAATAAATTAGAAATAGCAGATGATGACTCTTTAACGCATTATTCTTTTAAGGTACTTCTTGAAATTAGAGAACTTGAGTTATTATCATTTTTATACTGTAGGTTTTAGGAGGCAAAATGACACTTTCAAAATCCCAATACATAAGAGGCTTACAATGCCACAAATCTCTATGGCTCTATAAAAACAGACCAGAACTCAGAGATGCACCGGACTATGCACAAGAATAAAGCAATAAAGGGGACAGACTACTTTTATATACTAACTGCACTATTTAATAGCGTAAATAAGTAACTACTCCCCCAAAAAGTCTAAGTTCAACTTCTCA
>DQTM01000258.1 GCA_015662785.1 Sulfurospirillum arcachonense
TATCAAAAAACTTGACGAGAAGTATGACGCAAAAAATATTGAAGCAAAAAAACGTGCTAAATTAGATCAAATAAAAAAGAAAGTTTTAGAAGCAAATGCTGCTTTTGAAAGTGCTTCACAGAGGTTAAAATCTTTAGAAGGTACCATAAAACAGGAGCAAACAAGCGTAAGAGAACTTTTTTCAAGTATGCCAATTTTTGGTGCAACTGTTGTTGAGCAGTTTGAGTCTTATAATGAAGATAAAAATGAGTATAAAAACAGTGTAATTATGATGTGGTCTCCAAAAACTGAAGAAGTTGCTGTTGCTATGTTAAAGGGTAAGAATGTTGTTGTTCCTCCTGGAAGTGAGAGTCTAAAAAATTATCTCAAGAGGAATAAAGAAGCGTTTCTTACGACAACAGGAGGTAGACGTTTTAGAGATGATAAAGGAAATGTTTATTTCTTAGGTATAGCAGCACAAGAGAAAGGTTCAAGTGCCTCATCTCAAAGACGAGCAATGTCAATGGCAAAAATAGAAGCACAAACACAACTTGCTTTTGCTCTTTATGCTGATGTGAAGTCACAAGAGATGATGGAGAGTAAAGAGATAGTACGTAATGCTGGCTTAGACAAAGATATAACACAATCTTTAACATCTCTTTCTGAAACACTTTCTCAATCAATTAAAAATATGCAGATACAAGGAGCAAGTGAAGTTTATAGTACTACAGGCGTGCATCCACTCTCTGGAAAAGAGATTTTTGTCTCTGTGTATGCAATTAGTCTAAAATCAGCACAGAATGCAATGAAAGCGGAAGCGAGTAGTTATCTATCTAAAATAGGTTATCTTGATGCACAGCAAAAATCTAAAGCGAGAAAAGACGCAATGGTAAATAGTGTAAAAAGAAAGAAAAATGATAAATCAACATATAATAAAGAGTACCACGCTACATCAAAGAAAATAGAGCAAAAAAGTAGTAAACAAGCCAGAGAACATTCTCAAGTTGTTTCAAAAACAACAGGCATTAAAAGTGGATCGTATAGGGGTGTTAGTAATAAAGATAGTTTTGATTGGTAGTAGTTAATAATGGCAAATTTTAAGACACACCTCAATGTAGCAGCACTCGTTAGTTCTGTCGCTGCTCTTGTGGTTTCAGTAGAAAATCTACTGTTTGCACCTCTCTTAGTCCTTAGTGGTACTATTGGCGGTATTTTGCCAGATCTTGATTCAGATAATTCTACACCAGTAAAAATTCTATTTTTACTCTTTTCTATTATTGTCGCCATTGCACTCTTTATGATGTTTTTTGAAGAGGGCATGGTACAAGCAATACTTTATGCTTTTACAGGCTTAGTAACTGTAAATTTTGTACTCAAGCCGATATTCTTAAAGATGACAACACATAGAGGTATTTTTCACTCTATACCTATGGGTGTTTTATGTGGTATTGGAGTTTATTATATTTTTGATACAAGGTTAAGCTATGAGGAGTCACTCTATCTCGGAGCATTTTTAACCGGAGGTTATCTTGTTCATTTGGCTTTAGATGAGTTTTATAGTGTAGATTTTATGGGAGTGAAAGTAAAGAGCTCATTTAGTTCAGCCTTGAAACTGTTTGACTCTAAACAAATTTTTTTATACATAGTTATGTATATAGTTATAGCAATATTGCTAGTACATACATTATAGTAGGAAAAAAAATGAAATATTTAACATTAGCATCAATATGTTTATCATCTGTTTTGATGGTAGGGTGTTCGAAAAACTTAGACGTAAAACCGCAGAACTTAGCAGATAGTGTGGATCAACATGTAGTGACGGGTCTTAATGAACTTGAGAATGGTCATATCGAGAAGGCCAGAACAAATTTCTTAGCAGCGCAGGCACTTGATCATAAAGCATCGAGTGCATTTAGTTCATTGGCACTGGTTAGTTCACATCCAAAAGATCTTTTAAGTAAAGCGAAGAGTAATAGTGAAACAAATCTTGATATTTTAAGATATAAAATTGCTTCAATACGTACGGCTGAAGATGATGAAGATTTTAAGACTCTATATGAAGATATAGCAGAGTTAAAAGTTGATTTCATGCCATATTATCATGATAAAGGTTCTGTTGATTACTATATTGGGATGCATTACTATGCAAAGCTAGACTTTAAAACTGCAAGTCGTTATTTTGAGAATGTATTTCAAAAGTATGAGCATAGTAAGTTTGAAAGTAGAGCAAGAGTGCTATGGGAGAAGAGTGATGCGATTACACGTGCTATTAGTTTGAGTAAGTGGAGTGTGACAACTAAAAAGATTGCAACTTTAGATGCTATATCTCGTGCTGATGCTGCTGTTGTAATAGTGACAGAGTTAAATCTGGATAAATTACTCAAAGGATCTTTCAACAGAGTAAAGCAAGATATTGATAGAGAGACTCCATCAGACATAGTTTCACATCCAAATTTTGTTGAGTTGGATGTGATAAATAAATATGGACTACGCGGTTTAGAGCCCATCGTTCAAGATGGTAAGTTAGTGTTCGCTCCAAATAAGCCAATCACAAGAGCTGATTTTGCATTTATTTTAGAAGATATTGTTGCTAAGTTAAAGCATGATAACTCTATAAAAAGAAAGTACATTGGTTCTGTTTCACCTTTCTCTGATGTTGCTTCGCATGATGTGATATTTAATGCAGCGCTCAATAGTGTAAGTATGGGTTTTTTAACACCAACAAAATATAAAGAGTTCCGTCCAAGTGATACACTTACGGGTGTAGAGTTAATTCAAGCAATAGCAAAAATTAAAGAGGAGATATCGTTTTGAGAAATATATTGATAGCAGTTATTTTCATATTGGGTATAAATGTGAGTGCAGATTCATTTCAAGAAAGTGCTTTAAAAGGTTACTTTGAAGCTGAAGGTTATTCAGCTCCAGGTCAAAATAGATTTGCTGCTATGATAGCAGCTAAAGTTGATGCTCAACGTCGCTTATTAGAAATTATCAAAGGTGCACAAGTAACATCGGCAACAACAATTGAAAATGGTGTTCTCAAGAGTGATGTAATGATTAGCAAGGTAAAAGGTATAGTGCAAGGTGCTCGTATGACAGCCCGTAAATATGATATGAGGTCTGGAACAGCAATGATTCGTCTTGCTATAGGGTATAAAGATTTTTTAAATAAAGCACTAAAAGATAAAGATTTTAAAGATGCTTTTTATCAAACAGCTAAAACAACAACACCTGTTTTTCAAGCAGTTAAAGAGGAAGTTGTTTCTGCAGAAGTTGTATATGATGGATTGATTGTTGACGCTACCGCTACTGAGATGGAACCAGCTTATATAAATAGAGTCTATTCTGATAATAAAGTTGTTTACGACCCAACAAAAGTACCACAACAGGTCATAGTTGAAAGAGGATTGGCATCATATACTATAGATATAAACAAAGCGAAAGCTATTTTAGATACATATGGTGTAAAAAATCCACTTATTGTAAAAGCAACAGCAACAACAAAACTTAAAAGTGATGTAGTTATAAATAGTGCAGATGCAACAGTTGTTATGAACAGCAATGATAAAAGTGGATTTTTAGAGTCTGCTAAAATAGTTTTTGTCTTAAAATAAATCATGAAAATACTTTTTTTAATCCTTCTTGGATTTAATATAGCCTCAGCTGCTGTCTCCGCGGAAGTTTTTTCAAAATGGAATCTAAACTATGCCGATTTACTAGTTGATCAAGGGAAGTATCTTGAAGCGGTAGAGGCATATAATGCTGCCTTTGAAGCAACAGATGTAGATAAGCTAAAAATTGATGCGATGATTCGTCAAGCGAATGTTTTGAGTATATATCTTGATGAGAAAGATATGGCGTTGAGTATATATAAAAAAATATATACAAAGTTTCCTACACAAAACGAGGCAGAATTTGCTCTCTACCAAGCAGGAATGCTCTCATATGATATGCATAAAAAAGATACTAAAAAGATATTTGACAGGTATTTAAAAGAGTATAAAAATGGGAAATTTTATTTTCA
>DQTM01000180.1 GCA_015662785.1 Sulfurospirillum arcachonense
CAATGATATATTAGTTTTTTTAAATCAAAAGAGACAATTTTGACATCTTCAATCTCTTTTTTTATATAGTATTCCATATCTTCGTAAAGTTTTATGAGATTATCGCATGCCTTATCAATTTTATCTAATCTTTTTGAGTTTTTAATATCTGTTATCTTTGAGGATAAAATTTTGCTATTTATCTGTATGGTTGATATTGGTGTGTTTATTTCGTGCATTGTTGTTTCGATTTTTTGTTTTAAATTTCTCTCAATATCAAAAATATCATCTATTAATGGTTTATTTAATAAAAAATATAATCCAATACAAACAGCAAAAATTATGATAAAAGAGTAGTGAAATTCAAAATCAGTTATAGTGAAAATTAAATAGCTATAGACTGCGAATATAAAAATTACTAATATTGCATTAATAAATAAAAAATATTTTTTTTTATTCATCGCAGATTATGTTCTTTATAGCATAGCCAACTTTTTTAATATTTAAAATCTTTTCTTTTCCTACTATCGCTCTTATCTTAGTAATATATAATCTAATTGAACCCTCACTATGTTCTTCATAACTACTCCATAGTCTATCAATTATTTCTTGATTAATTATAGTTTTATTATTGTTTTCAATCATTAATTCTAGTAATTGCACCATTTTTATAGAAAGTGGTACTTCTTTATCATTAGAAAAAACTTTTCTATCAGTATAATCATAATAAGTTGTTTTAGCGATTTTTACTTTGTTTAGTACTCTACTAGTTCGTCTTAGAACGGCATTTATTCTAAGAATTAGCTCTGTTACTTTAAAAGGTTTTTTGATGTAATCATCACAACCATATGAAAAACATTTGTTTAAAGTAGCATCATCATTATATGAGGTTAAGAAAATAGTAGGTGTTTTTACACCATGTTCTCTTAGGTTTTTTAGTAACTCAAAACCATTTAATTTTGGGACATTAATATCAAATAAGTATAAATCATAACAGTTTTTGTAGCTTTTATCTAAGGCTTCTTCTCCATTTTTAGCTACATCTACACTAAAGTTTGATTCATCTAAATAATCTTGTAATGTACTAGCAAACAATTCATCATCTTCTAGTAATAGTATTTTTCTTTTAGAATTTTTCATAATATACATTTTACATAAAAAATATTAAAAATAGCTAATTCCAAATTTTATTAGTTTATTTTATACTTTTTTCTTTAGGATAGTAGAGCGCATATTTAGCTATAATATACCATTACATGTAAGGAAGTTTTTAATTATGAATATAACTATAAAATCGCCATTAGATATGCATCTGCACCTAAGAGATGAGGATATGTTGAAAATTGTGGCACCATTAAGTGCTGAAACATTTTGTGCAGGCATCATAATGCCCAATTTAGTTCCTCCAATTACTACAATAGAAGCTATCAAAAATTATAAACAAAGAATTAAAGACGCGATTGGTGACGAAGAATTTGAGCCTTTGATGACTCTATTTTTCAAAAAAGATTATACTTACGAGTTTTTAAAAGAGGCAAAAGAGCATATAAGTGCTATAAAACTTTATCCTTCGGGAGCAACAACTAATTCAGATGGTGGAGTTAGTAGCATGGATATAGAGAGTTTACGAGAGACTTTTGAAGCGATGAGTGAGTTAGAGATTCCTCTTTGTGTTCATGGGGAAACTAATGGATTTGTTATGGATAGAGAGGCTGAATTTGGCTCTATTTATGAGCAGTTTGCTACTTCGTTTCCAAAACTAAAAATCATAATGGAACATATAACAACAAAAAATAGCGTAGATTTACTTGATAAGCATGCCAATCTTTATGCAACCATAACAGTTCAGCACCTTTTTATAACGCTTGATGATGTAGCTGGAGGAATGTTAAAGCCCCATTTATTTTGTAAGCCAATAGCAAAACGATATGAAGATAGAGAAGCTCTTTTAGATGTTGCACTTAGTGGACATCCTAAAGTGATGTTTGGTAGTGATTCAGCTCCACATCCAACACATAAAAAAGAGTGTTGTGGTTGTGCTGCTGGTATTTTCACAGCACCAATTGCACTTGCTGCACTAACTTCATTGTTTGATACAAATGATGCACTAGAACATCTTCAAGCCTTTGTCAGTGACAACGCACAAAACATATATGACTATAGACCACTAACAAAAAATATAGTGTTAATAAAAGAGCCTTTTACAGTTCGACAAAGTTATGCAGATGTAGTTCCTATGTTTGCTGGTGAAACATTACCTTGGAGTATTAAATGAAAGAAAATGAACGCATAGAGAAATTTTTATATGATTCATCAGACTTTATACAAGAGTTTCAACCTACTTTTGTAAAATAATTTGTAAATCTTTGTCAATCATATGATAAGTTTTATTCTACTGAGACATTAGAAGAGGTTGCATGTACGGTCTATAAAGATATTTTTGCTGTTGATATATTTTTAACTACATTTGAAAAAGATATCTTTAAAGAGATGCTTGAAAATGGAGTAATGATAGGTTTTCTTATAAACAGAAGTATGTTTTTTCTTTTGGAAAATTATATAAAAGATGCAAAACACAAAGAAGAGCATATAAAGACTATCCTAATATGCATAACAGAGTATTTAAATCAATTTGAAAAAAATATATGCGATAAAAATAGACTACAACCTATTCATATAGACTTTGATACGACAGATAATTTTTCATCAGGTAGCAATATCCTTGAAATCTTTAAAGATATAAAAGACAGAGGTGATGAAATTCAGTTTTTTAACCTATAAGGGTGTACCAATACAGCATAAGGCAATTATTGTTGATATTGATGGTGGAGAAGTTGCGTTTAGAACAATGCAAACTCAAGAGATAGCTATGAAACTAGAAGGCGTTGCTTATATACTAAAAGATGGTAATTTTAATAAGTATTTAAAAGCAGATATTGTCTACAATAATTTTTCTAATAATACAGTTGTACTAAATAATTTTACATACCTTTTAAATATGCCAGCTTCACAACGAGAATTTATCAGAGTTCACCCTGAAATTATGGCTGAAGTATCCCTTTCTAGTGATAAAGAACTTATAACAAAAGGGAAACTTTTTGACTTATCTGTTGATGGTTTAGGTGTTGTTAGTGAAGAGAATAATGGTATTTATGCAGGAGCAAGGATTTCACTTGATTTTACGTTAGAGATTTTAAGTTTAAACGAAAAAAATCACATTAGTGTTGAAGCAGAAGTGTTAAATATTATTGAGTATAGTAATTCATATAGATACTGTATTAAAATTTTTCCAAAAGCAGATACGGAAGATAAAATTATTAAATATGTAAAAGATAGAGAAGTCGAGATTCTTGATAGTCTAAATAAAAATCTCGAAGATTATATATATTAGTGGTAGTAGGAAAACCTACATACCACCACTTGCTGCCATCTTCTTCTCCCAAATACCACCTATATATGCTAAAAGAGCAGTAATACAAAAGTACATTCCTGCAATGATAATCCACGTTTCAAATGGTGAGAAGGTATTTGCCACTATCTCCCGTCCTACTTTTGTCAAATCTGTAATAGAGATAATTGAGACCAAAGATGAATCTTTAACAAGAGCAATCATCTCACCAACTAGTGTTGGAAGAGCGCGTTTGAGTGCTTGAGGCATAACTATGAAAATCATAGTTTGAAAGTAGTTCATACCAAGTGACTTAGCCGCTTCGTATTGACCTTTGTCTATAGACTGAATTGCTCCTCTTAGAACTTCTGCAATGTATGCTCCAAAGAAGATGCCAAGTGAAAGTCCACCAGCTAAAAATCGTTCCAAATCAAATAAAGTAGCAATGATAAAGTAAAATATAAATATCTGGACAAGTAGAGGAGTCCCTCTAATGATGGTTATATATACCATCGCAATATCTTTTAGAAATTGAAATTTTGATAACCTCATAAAAGCGAGTAGTATCCCTATAGAAAAAGCCAATATAGCAGAAAAACCAGATATCTTTAGGGTGACTAATAGACCTTTTAAAAGTGGACCCATAGCCCATGATGTCTCTGTCGCTATTGCATCATATTCAAAAAGCTCATCACCACTATCTATGACTAAAGTATAGCCACTAGGGATTTCTACTTCTATTGAGTCATCATCACTGCTGATGACAACTTTCCCGTTTTCTTTTATACTGATAATTCCATCAAATGGTGCTTCAACTGCAGTGACTTTTTCATATGCAAAGTATTGTGGAACACCTGTCCATTTCCATATATAGTTCATGTTTGAAGCTGCATGGAATAAGAAGTACCCTATCAATACGTAAAAAAGAACAGCTATTGTATGTCCTAAAGCTTTGTTTTCTAAAATTGATTGTTTTGTTTTTGCCATTTTACCATTTATCCTAAATTGTATCTCTGTTTTACTTACTACATGTAAACAAAACAGAGACGCATATTTGCGTCTCTAAAAGCGATAACTTACATTACCTTCTTTTGCCAAGCGTCTTTTTCAAACCA
>DQTM01000046.1 GCA_015662785.1 Sulfurospirillum arcachonense
CATCTCTTTTGAGGAGTCTATTGCCTCTACATGTAAACACTTTTTTGCAAGGTGAAGAGTGTATACTCCAGTGCCACATCCTATGTCAAGTAGAGTCTTGTTCTGGAAGTCTACATGTAAAGAAGACAGAGCATCAAATATCCTGTTTTCAAACCTCTCTTTATCTTCACTGTATCTTGAGTAGTTTTTTGCTTTTTTATCCCATTTTGTCATTTTAGTCTCCTTTTTAATAAATAGTGAGAGGTATATACCAAACCCTATAAAGATAGCACCTATTATATGATAAATACTTAGTTTCTCATCTAAAAATAGATAAGCCAATATAGAACCAAAAAGAGGCATAAGGTGCGTGAATTGTCCTGTTTTGTTGGCTCCTATCTCTTTGATACCTCTGTGCCAAAAGTAGTATGATAACACAGAAGGGAAGAGGGCAATATAGATAAATGCACTATAATGTTTTTGCACTAAGAATATATCTTTGGTGAAAGAGTATCCCATAAATAAGTATACCAATACAAGCCAAAATAGTCCGATATATACGATAGCAGTAAAAAACTCTAAATCACCTAACTCTTTTGGTCTAAACTTTACAATAACAGAGTACAGAGCCCACGTAAAAGAGGCACAAAGAACCCAGATATCTCCATAGTTTAGTTCAATAGAACTTATAGCTGAGAGTTCACCTCTAAGAATTAGAAAAACCACACCAAAAGTAGATAACAAAATACCAAGAAATTGGATAAACTTGATCTTTACTTTAAGTATAAAGTATGACATAACTAATATCATAATAGGAACAAAAGAATTTATAAGAAGTGCATTGGTTGCTTTTGTGTAGTTAAGCCCAACATAAAGAATAGTGTTAAATGCAGTGATACCAAGTATGGCAAGTACATTTAAAATCAAAAAATTATTCTTTATAGTTTTAATTATAAGCGAAAAGTTTTTAAAAAGTATAGGAAAAACCAAAATAACAACCCCACTCCAACGAAATAGAGCCAATTGAACTGGTTCAACATCTTCATGTATACCTCTACCTATGATAAAGTTCCCAGACCAAAAAAGTACACATAGTATGAGTAGTATTGAAGTTTTGATAGTATCGCCTTTTAAATATTGAATTATTTATTGTATATCACCGTCAACATAATACCATATGTTCTTTTCATTTAAAAACCTACTTTTTTCTATAAAAGAAGAATCTTTTCCATCGGATAAAATTGAGGCTTTGAAAGTTACATAAGCCTCTTTTTCACCATCAATAAACTCAATAATTTCAAGATTTTGAAAAGTAGTTTGTTTTGAAAACTCTTTTACATTTTGAAAATCACTATCCCTTGTACTTTCATGAGTTGTTTTTATGATGTACTTGTACTCTTTGCGTGCATAAGCTGAATAACGCGAACACATAAGAATAAGAGCATTTTTTGCTACTCTTCCATCATGGTATGATTTACAGCATTTTTTATATTTTAATCCACTATTACATGGGCATTTGTCGTTAATGCTCACATTTATCCCATAGGATATAAAATATCTTCATGAACAGCATCTAATTTTTTCATAAGTTCATTATCTATTTTAAAATCAAGCCCAGCAAAAGTATCGTCGAGTTGTTTTGCACTGCTTGCTCCTATGATAGTTGATGCTATAAAGTCAAAATGCATACTCCAAGCAGTTGCTAAAGTTGTTAGGTTTACATCATGCTCTTTTGCTATTTTTATGTATTTTTCAACGGAAGAGAGTGTTCTTTTGTTAAGAAACCTTTGTGCTTGAGCTTGTATACGAGGATTTGGGCTATTTAAGTACTTTGTAAATCTCGCATCTGGTGGGTATATTTTTTGGTTATATTTTCCTGTTAAAACTCCACCAGCTAGAGGAGAATATGGTAGTAGCGAAATGTCCTCTTTTTTACAAACTACAGCTATCTCATCCAAGAATCTTCTATTTAACATAGAAAAATTGTTTTGGATAGATTGAAATCTAGTTAAGTTCTTGAATTTTGAAGTTTCGTTTGCTTTTGTAAGTCCATAGGCACTATCATTAGATGTCCCTGTGTATCTTATTTTGCCTTGTTTAACTAACTCATCAAGAACGTAAAGGCTCTCTTCAATAGGTACGGTCATATCGGGCCAATGTACTTGATAAAGATCTATATAATCAGTTTTGAGTCTTTTAAGAGTATCTTCTAATGCCTTAGTGATATGAAATCTATCTACAGCGGTCAACCCATGTCTTATAGGTGGGACAAACCAACCGTTCGCTGCTCCTGCAACTTTAGAAGCTATGATTATGGAATCTCTAGGTTTGGTTTGTAACCACTCCCCTACAATCTCTTCTGTTAATCCTGCATACTCTTTCGAAGGAGGAACAGGATAAAGCTCAGCCGTATCAAAAAAATTGATTCCCATATCATAAGCTTTATCCATGATTTTAAAAGACTCTTTTTTATCAGCACTTGTACCAAAAGTCATGGTTCCAAGGCAGATAGGGGTAACTCTTAGCCCACTTTTGCCTATATATCTATACTCCATTTTAACACCTTTATTTATTTTTTATATTATAGTGTAAAAATAGAAATATAAGTTTTTATTTTCTTTTATCTATGACTCTTACAGCTTTTCCTTCTGAGCGTTTTAAAGATTTAGGAGCTACTAAATGAACAGTTACATTTATGTAAAGAGCATTTAATAGTTCGTGTTGAATATGTTTTTGTAGGTTTGTAAGTTCTCCTATGTCATCACTCATGCAGTTTTCACTGAGTTCTACATCAATATCTAGTTTATCTAGATGACCTTTTTTGTTTGCTATGATTTGATAGTTTAGTGTTATATCATCTACTTTTGCAAGTACATGTTCTATTTGTGATGGGAAAACATTTACTCCATTAATGACAAGCATATCATCACTACGCCCAACGATACTCTCAATTCTACAAAGAGTTCTACCACATCGACAAGGAACTCTTGTGATAGAAGTTATATCACCAGTTTTGTATCTGATGATAGGAAGCCCTTGTTTGGTTAGAGTTGTGACTACAAGTTCTCCTCGTTCACCCTCCGCTAAAACTTCTCCAGTCTTTGGGTCAATAATTTCAGGATAAAAGTGATCTTCATTAAAATGAAGAAGATGAGAGTGTTTACAGCTTGAGGCAACTCCTGGTCCAATGATTTCAGAGAGTCCATATACTTCATGATAATCAATTCCCCAAATATTGGCTATTTCGTCTTTAAGTCCATCACTAGCTGGCTCAGCTCCAAAAAATCCAACTCTCAATGAGAAGTCTTTTTTTATGTCATAACCCTCTGCTTTTGCTTTTTCTGCTAAATGAAGTGCGAAAGAAGGAGTACCTGTTATTGCAGTTGCCCCAAAGTCTTTAAGTAGTAGAAGTTGACGAGATGTAAATCCAGTAGAACTAGGAATCACAGCTATTTTCATACGTTCAGCAGCAGAGTGGAACCCAAGTCCCCCAGTAAAGAGTCCATATCCAGTAGCATTATGTAAAATATCTTTACATGTAAGACCACCCATAGTAAAAACTCTACCCATAACTTCTGCCCAGATGTCCATGTCGTGTTCAGTATAGCCTACAACAGTTGGTTTTCCAGTAGTTCCACTAGAACTATGAACTCTTACTATTTGATCCATTTCAACAGAAAACATTCCAAAAGGGTAGTTATCTCTTAAGTTCTTTTTAGTAGTAAAAGGAAGTTTGCTAATATCTGCAAGAGTTTTTATATCTTCAGGACGAACGCCCATCTCTTCAAATCTTTTTTTATAAAAAGGTACAAGATGAAAAACTCGTATCAGAGTCTCTTTTAGGTGGCTTAGTTGCCAAGCTTCTAACTCATCTTTGCTAAAGCTTTCATTTTTACTAAATGTCATATATATCCGTCCTTAACTATATTAACGCATAACAGGAGTACAAAGAGGCGTAAGATTTGAATCTAAAAATATGCAGGACTGCTTATTACAATTCAAATATTTTTATATTTAAAGATTATGCCTCTTTGTACTCCCCGTAGGGCGTCTCTATTTTATCCACTCTCTTCGTTAGATAACCCCAAACATAGCCCTAGCTATGCTGAGAACATCTGCCTCAATAGTGAACAAAATAGAGACGCTGTTAAGCGTCAATATGGTTAAAGATGGGTATTATTTACTTGTAAAAGTGACTAGCACTAACTACTTCTAGTTTGGCATCAAGAAGAGATTTTACTGCTTCATTGAATTTGTCTTTTTCAACACTAAATATAAAAATTCCTATGTCAAATTCATAAAAACTATATGTGTATTGGATATTGATATTACTTTTTGATAGAGCAGTTATTACTTTATCAAAACTTCCAACTACATCATCAATTTTAACACCAAATACATCAGTAAATCTTACACTAAAACCATTGTCTTCCAATATAGCTTTTGCTTTTTCAGGGTTGTCTACAATAGTTCTAACTAATCCAAAGTCAGTAGAATCTGCTAAAAGAATAGATTTGATTGATATGTCATTTGTGCTAAGAACGTGAGTGAAGTCACTAAGTTCTCCTGTTTTATTTTCAATAAAAACTGAAAGTTGTTTGATTGTATGCATTAAAGACTCCTTTTGTCAATTACGCGTATGGCTTTACCCATACTTCTCTCTATACTTCTAGGCTCTACTAGTCTAATTTTTGCATTTATGTATAGGTTATTTAGAAGTTCACTTTGAATATTTTTTTGTATTTTTTCCAATGCTCCAATGCTGTCCATTGGCATCTCTTCTGTAACTTCAACCATAATTTCTAGGCTATCTAAGTAACCTTTTTTGTTCGCTATTATTTGGTAGTTTAGTGTGATATCCGATATATTTGATAAGACATGTTCGACTTGTGATGGAAATATATTTACACCGTTTACTATAAGCATGTCATCAACTCTACCCATAACGCTTTTCATACGGACATGAGTTCTACCACATTTACAAGGTGTTAAATCTAGGCTTGTTATATCACCTGTTCTATATCTGATGATAGGAAGTGCTTGTTTTGTTAAAGTGGTTATTACAAGTTCACCTTTTTCACCGTAAGGCAGAACTTCACCAGTTTTACTGTCAACTATCTCAGGATAAAAATGGTCTTCAAATATATGTAAATCTCTGCTTTCACAACAGCTATTTGAAACACCAGGTCCAATTATCTCTGAGAGTCCATAAATCTCATAATAGTCTATGCCCCAAACACGGGAGACTTCTTCTTTAAGTCCTACGCTTGTAGGTTCTGCTCCAAAGATTCCACACTTAAGTTTAAAATCTTTTTTTATATCATAACCCTCTTTTTTAGCAGTTTCTGCCATATGAAGAGCGAAAGATGGGGTTGAAGTAAGTACAGTTGAGTTAAAATCTTTCATAAGTAGAAGTTGACGAGAAGTAAAACCACCAGAACTTGGAACTACAGTAGCTCCAACAGTTTCAGCTCCATTGTGAACACCAAGACCACCTGTAAAAAGACCATATCCATAAGCGTTATGAACAGTATCTTCTGAGTTTATGCCACTCATAGTAAATACTCTTGCCATAACTTCGTTCCAAACATCCATATCTGATTTAGTATAGCCTACAACTGTTGGTTTTCCAGTAGTTCCGCTTGAGCTATGAATCCTTACAACGGCATCTTGGTTAACTGCAAACATACCAAAAGGATAGTTGTCTCTCAGGTCTTGTTTTCTAGTAAATGGAAGTTTTGTTATGTCTTTAATTGATTTTATATCTTCAGGAACTATGCCCATTTCTTTAAACTTTTGTTGATAAAATGGTACAACACCATATACTCTAGCAATTGTCTCTTTAAGTCTTGAAGTTTGAAGTTTTTCCAGCTCTAAACGAGGCAGAGTTTCAGCTTTTGACCATATCATTAAATATCCCTTGCATCTTCTATAGCTTGATGAAGAACTTCAATATTTTTAGGTGCCATTTTTGCATTCATCTGTTGTATTGCTTCTTCAATATCGTTTAGTGAAAAAGGAAAATGAGGATCGCGTGCTAATGTAATTCCTAACATATAAACATTTAGTGCTTGAATTGGAAATTCATCTTTTCTTGCTTTAGCAAAAGCATCTATTTTTATAGTTTCATACGCTATTTCAGGGAATTTACTATCTGCATTTACAATGATAGTTCCTTCACCTTTTTTTAGATACTGTATGTTTCTTAGTCCTTCATTCCCCTCAAGAGCAATTAGCAAATCAGCTTGTCCTTGGTCGATAGCAGGTGAGTGAAAATCACCAACTTTTACATAACAAGAAACAGAACCACCACGTTGACTCATACCGTGGTTTTCAGTTCCTAAACACTTTTGGTCTTTTAGAGATGCAGCTATACTAAGAACTTTTACAAGAAAAACTGCACCTTGTCCACCGATACCCGCAATTACTACTTGATATTTCATTTTACAACCTTTACAAAAGCATCTGTCGGACAAACATCATCTAAGCACGCTGCACAACCTATACATAAAAATGGATCAATTTCTATTTTGTCATTTTCATTATAATGCATTGGAGGACATTTATATACTGTTGTACAGATATCACATGCTACACATTTTTCTTCATTAACTTCTGCAAAAACCTGAGGAAGTTTTTCTGGTGCTCTCTCTTTATCAAGAACACAAAACTCACGAATAACTGCAACAACTGGTCCAGTTGCTTCTTCGTATTTTGTTTTTATAAACTTCATAAAATCTATAGTTTTATCTATTTCTGGAGTATATTCATACTCGTGACACTCTACTCCACATCCTTCAACTATCTTTTTTATATCAATTTTACCTGGGTTGATACGCTCAGGAGTCTTTTGACGTCCTGTCATCGCTGTAGTTGAGTTGTCCAAGATAAGCAGTACAAATTTATGGTTTTGGTAAACAGCATTTATGAGTGGAGAAACTCCTGAGTGCATAAACGTACTATCACCCAAAGTTGCTACAACTGTTTTACTAGGATCTGCTATAGAAAAACCGCTCGCCATAGAAATAGAAGCTCCCATACATAAAACAGTATCAATAGCTCCTTGGTTTAGTGCAAGTGTATAACAACCAATGTCAGATGGGTAGATTGATTTTTTCTTTTTAAATACTTTCATAACCGAGTAGTATACATCTCTATGAGGACAGCCTGGACAAAGGTTTGGAGGACGAACAGGAAGTTCATCTGCATACTTTTCACTTTTGTAAAATGAGTTTTTGTCTATAAGCCCTACGTTTGAGAAAGCCATAAGTACTTTGTCTTTTGTAAACTCATCTATCTTATGTACATCATTTGTAAGTTTTCCGTGAAGCTTAGGTGAGCTTAATTGCTCTTCTATACATGGATAAGGCTCTTCAAAAACTATCACTTTATCATAGTCGCCAAAAAGAGCTTCTATTTTTTCTTTTGGAAGAGGGTAAGGCATATCAAGTTTTAAAACATCAGCTTCAAGTTTCATCTCTTCAAGAGCTTCAATTACATAACCAGTACCAGTTCCACTTGTGAGACAAAGAGTTTTAGCACCTTTTAGTTTTTTTACTTTTGGCTCTATTAGTTCTGTCCAGTTGTACTCTTTGATAGCTTCAATTCTTGCAAACTGCTCTAAACCTTGTTTGAAACGACCAGCTGGAGGAACAGCAGCCCATCTTGTTATCTCTCTTTTGAATTCACCTTTTGGTGGATTGAAATCTAGTTTTTCATCAACATCACAAATTTCTCTAGCGTGACACACTCTCATAACAGGACGAAGCATAGTAATCGTCTCAAATTTATGTGAAATCTCAATACCAAGTTTTACCATATTGTAAGCTTCTTGAGGAGTAGCAGGGTCTAAAACTGGGATTTTAGCAAACTTCGCAAAACTTCTACTGTCTTGTTCTGTTTGAGATGAGTGAAAACCTGGATCATCAGCAGCTATCAATAGCATTGCACCTTTAAGCCCAATGTAGGAAGCACTCATAAGTGCATCACTTGCAACATTGAGTCCAACTTGTTTCATTGTTGCACATGTTGTTCTTCCAGCAATTGCTCCTGCGTATGCTACTTCAAAACCAACTTTTTCATTAGTTGCCCACTCAGCATAAGCTTCAACGCCAAACTTATCTCTAAATTTTGCAAAATTTCCTAAAATCTCACTAGATGGAGTCCCTGGATATCCTGACATCATGTCAACATTTGCATGAATCAGAGCCAATGCAATAGCATCATTTCCCATTAAAATATTTTTCATTATCCTGCCTATAGTTTAGTTGTAGCTTTTAGGGTATAAAATTAAAGTTTATAAATTCCTTATTCAACGTAAAATTATACTTTATTGAGTCTACATGTAACAATTTACCCATTATAAATAGGACGTATATTATCTTATTTATATGTTAAGTTTTGGTAATAGATATAGAGTTTTGTTTAAATTTTTTATTTAAAAAGCAAAGTTAAAGAAAAAAACCACTATTTTAATTAAATGTCAGAATGATAATGGATAGATGCCATGGATTTTTGTAAAACTTTAAGGAGAATATATTATGTTAAAAAGGTTTATTTTAAGAGCCCTGGCTTTTCTACTGATTTCATCTTTTGTGGTACTAAATGCAAAAGAAACTATAAAGATAGGTGCTATTGTAGCAGCAACTGGTCCTGCTTCATTTTTAGGAGATCCTGAGCTTAAAACTCTGCAACACTATGTGGCTAAGATAAATGCACAAGGTGGTGTAAACGGGCAACAGATTGAGCTAATTCATTATGATACGGGAGCAAATCCTAAAAAAGCAGTTACTTTTACAAAAAGATTGATAAATCAAGATGAAGTAGTAGCTATAATTGGTCCATCAACTACTGGTGAAACTATGGCTATAATCAAGTTTGTAGAAAAAGTTGGCATTCCTTTGATGTCTATGGCTGGTTCAGTTGCTATTATAGATCCTGTTAAAAAATATGTATTTAAGATAGCTGCGACAGATAGAATGGCTTGTAAAAAAGTTATGCAAGATATGAACAAAAGAAATTTAACGAATTTAGCACTTATCTCAGGAAGTGGTGGATTTGGAAAATCTATGAGAAAACAGTGTAAAGAAGTAGCACCTAGTTTTGGTGTAAAAATAGTTGCTGATGAGACTTATGGTAAAAAAGATTCAGACATGACTTCTCAACTTTTGAAAATTAAAAATAATAAAGATGTTCAAGTTGTACTGAACCCAGGTTTTGGACAAGGTCCAGCAATTGTAACAAAAAACTATGTTCAACTTAAAATAAAACATCCACTTTATCAATCTCATGGTGTAGCTTCAAAGAAGTTTATAGAAATTGCAGGAAGCGCAGCTGAAGGTGTAAGAGTTGTTGCTCCACCAGTTGTGGTTGCTGATAAACTTGATGATTCAGTAGCAATAAAAAAAGTGGC
Source organism: Sulfurospirillum arcachonense (assembly GCA_015662785.1). Taxonomy (GTDB): domain Bacteria; phylum Campylobacterota; class Campylobacteria; order Campylobacterales; family Sulfurospirillaceae; genus Sulfurospirillum_A; species Sulfurospirillum_A arcachonense_A. The sequence continues at coordinate 9,392 of DQTM01000046.1, forward strand.
ACTTGCGTATAAAAATGAGTATGAGAAAGCATTTAACTCTCAGGTATCTAGTTTTGGTGGACACGCTTATGATGCTTTACATGTAATAGTAGATGCTATCAAACGTGCAAACTCAACTGAGCCAAGTAAAATTAGAGATGCAATTGAGAAAACTCAGGGTTTTGAGGGTGTTGATGGAATCGTTAATCTTAGTGCAACTGATCACTTAGGATTAGATACAGAGACAGGTATGATTATGTTAGAGATAAAAAATGGCGATTGGACAATAGTAAAATAAATTATGATTGAACTTTTTGGTTACTTACTCTCAGGAGTTACGGTAGGGTTTATATATACACTTGTAGGACTTGGTTTTACAGTTATATATAACTCTAGTGGTATTATAAACTTTTCGCAAGGTGAGTTCGTGATGGCAGGTGGTATGTCTACAGTGTTTCTAATATACGCTGGACTACCGCTTGGTGTCGCTTTTGTTTTAGCAATTTTAATTACATCTATGATAGGGATAGTTTTGTATAAACTTATCTCTTTTTCACGAGATAGTTCACAAATATCGCTTATTATTCTTACTTTGGGATTTGCTATATTTTTACGAGGATTAGCACAAATTATATTTGATAAGCAACTTCATACTATGCCATCTTTTGTAGGCGAAGGTGCTTTTGAAATATTTGAAACTACTCTTTCATATCAAGCTTTGTTGATTATGGTTGTTGCTAGTGCTATTGTTATCTCTTTGTATCTGTTTTTTCAAAAGACAAAAACAGGTCAAGCTATGGTCGCGGCTTCAAACAATGTAGACGCTGCAAAACTCATGGGCATAAATATAAAAAAGATACTCATACTTAACTTTGCTATCTCAGCAGTTATCGCTTCTATTGGAGGGATTTTACTTACTCCTATTACTTCAACTAGCTATGAAGTCGGAATTATGTTAGGACTTAAAGGCTTTTGTGCTGCAATCATCGGTGGGCTTGGAACACCTTTTGGAGCAGTTGCAGGAGGATTACTTTTAGGTATATTGGAGTCTTTGGTTGCTGGCTATATTTCTAGTGAGTACAAAGACGCTGTTGCTTTTGTTGTTCTTCTTGCAATTTTGTTTTTTATGCCAGGTGGGATTTTTGGCAATCTAAAATCTCAAAGGGTTTGATATGCTAAAAAGATATAATATAAATAATCAGATACTTTTACTTACTGGAATATTGATAATAATACCATTTTTCTTTCAAAATGATTTTTACTATGAAATAGCAATTCTTTCAATACTAAATGCACTTATTGTTATAGGACTTAATTTACTTATGGGTTATGCAGGACAAGTTAGTTTAGGTCATGGGGCTTTTGCTGGTCTTGGAGCTTATATATCGGTTGTGCTTACTTCAAACTATGGTCTGAATCCACTGCTTAGTATATTTATCTCTGTTGTGATTATGGGACTATTGGCATTTATAATTTCAAAACCTATTTTGAAATTAAAAGGACATTATTTAGCTATGGCAACTCTTGGTATTGGCATTATCATCAATATTATATTAGAAGTTGAAGAGGAGTTTACTGGTGGTGTTGATGGCATGAGTGTAGACAGTTTTGTAGTTTTTGGCTATGAATTAAGTGATAGCATTGATTGGTATATTTTGTGTGCTGTTTTGCTTGTTTTTGCTATCTGGGCATTTGAAAATCTTATAAAATCACCTTTTGGAAGACTGCTTCGCTCAATTCATGATAGTGAAAAAGCAGCTGATAGTGTTGGCATAGATGTATCTTACTACAAAAGTATAGTATTTGTTATTTCTGTTGTCATTGCTACGATTGCCGGAAGTCTGTATGCTTTTTTCTCAGGATTTATCTCTCCTCAAGAGGCTTCATTTACTCACTCTATTGAGTTAGTTGTGATGGTTGTTCTTGGTGGACTAGGACGTGTATATGGGGCTTTGTTTGGTGCTGTTATATTAACTGTACTTCCTCAGTTGTTAACGTCATTTGAAGATTATGAGACTATGGTATTTGGTATGATTATTATAGCTGTTATGATATTTATGCCAAAAGGGATTGTATCACTTTTTGATAAAGTAGTGAAAAAAAAGGAGCAAAGTAATGCTTCAAGTTAGTCATGTAACAAAAAAATTTGGTGGAGTAAAAGCTGTTGATGATTTTAGTTTTAATGTAAAAAAAGGAACTATTCACTCTATCATTGGACCAAATGGTGCAGGTAAAACAACGCTAGTCAATATGATAACAGGTGTTTATAAAGTGGACTCAGGAACAGTTTTTTTAGATGGTAGCGATATAACTAATCTTGCAACAAATAAACTAGTTCATCGTGGAGTTTGTAGAACTTTTCAGCACTTAGAGATATGTGGAAATCTTACGGTTATAGAGAATGTTATGCTAGGATTTGATAAGTATATGGATAAAAACATACTACGTTCTTGTTTTAGAGCAAGCTCAATTTTGGAAGATGAAAAGAGGTATTTTAAAAGAGGAATGCATCTTTTAGACTTGATTGGATTGGCTGATTTTGCTGATTTTGAAGCTAAAAACTTATCTTATGGTATATTGAAAAAGTTAGAGATTATACGTGCATTGGCAACTAGCCCTGAGGTGATGCTTTTAGATGAACCTGTTGCAGGGCTAAATCCAAAAGAGACACAAGAGGTTTCAGAGCTAATTAAAACAGTTGTTGCAGATGAACTTACGGTTATACTTGTTGAGCATGACATGAAGATGATTATGCAAATTTCTGATCACATTACAGTTATGAATTTTGGTCAAAAATTAGCTGAAGGAACACCTTCCGAGATAGTAAATAATGAAGAAGTTATAAAAGCATATTTAGGAAGTGGAGCTCTTAATGGAAAATAATATACTAAAAATAGAGAATTTAAGTTGTAATTATAGTCAAATTATAGCTTTAGAAGATATTTCTTTAGAGATAAATAAGGGAGAAATTGTATCTTTGATTGGTGCAAATGGAGCTGGAAAAACTACACTTTTAAGAACAATTAGTGCTTTAAACAAACCAAAAAATGGAACTATATTTTTCGATGGAAAAGATATAACAAAACTAGACTCTGATAAAAGAGTGGGTTTGGGTATCGCTCAAGTTCCAGAAGGAAGAGGGCTTTTTACTATTCTTAGTGTAGAGCAAAACTTGAAACTTGGAGCATATAGTAGAAAAAATAAAAATATTGATGAAGATTTAGAATATGTTTACAAGAAGTTTCCAATTTTAAGAGAGAAAAAAAATGATTATGCAGGAACACTCTCAGGTGGGCAACAACAGATGGTTGCTGTTGGACGAGCTTTGATGAGTAAGCCAAAACTTCTTTTACTAGATGAGCCTAGCATGGGGTTAGCTCCTATAGTAGTAGAAGAGATTTTTGATGTTATTACTACTCTAAGAGATATGGGAACTACTATATTTGTTGTTGAACAAAATGCATTTTTAGCTCTTAGTATATCTGATAGAGCTTACGTTCTTGAAAATGGGCGTGTTGCAATTAGTGGAAAATCAAAAGATATGTTAAATGATAGTAGAGTAAAAGAGGCTTACTTAGGGGCCTAGTTAATGTGACTCCAAAAATACTTTTGTTTGTTTGATTTTTTTCATTGCTTCCAAAGTTTTTTGTTTTTTACTGTCTACAAGTTTTATTGCTTCACCAATAAGAGCTAAAGCTTCTTCCGCTTCTTGCTTTGAATCATAATTTGGGAGCTCTTTAGTAAGAGTCCCAATTTTTGTGATATCTTCTTCGATAATAGCTATTTTAAGGCTATTTAGCCATGTCATAAGCTGTCTCTTTATTTCATGCTGCAAGAAGTGTTTTTGTAACATCTATAACTTCTTCTAGCTTTTTAGTATCATTATTTATATTAGCTTCTGTTAGCAGTCTAATTTGGTGAGTGTAAAGACCACTTAGGTAGTGTGCAATCTCTCCACCATCATAATTTAAAGAGTTAAGTAGTTCTGAAAATATAGCTGTTGTTCTATTAATCCAATATACTTTTTTTCAGTATCTTCAAGTTCAATTGATCTTTTAGCTTGTGAAGCAAATTTTAGTATTCCTTCATATAGCATTTTTATTAATTTTTCTGAAGATTCTATTGATACGTTATTTTGAGAATATGCTGAATAAGCTAAATTTGATCTCATTATTTTTCCTTTTTAGTTATCTGCGTATGATGCTTCTATCATCATTGATAGAGATTGAAATTGTGAATTTAGTTGACCAATAATACCATCATATGCTGCAAATCTTGCAACCATTGTGGCATATTTTGCATCAAGTCTTGTCATCGTAGTTATTCTTTCTGTTTCAAGAGATTTTTTTTGATTTTCCAAACTTTTTTCTAAAAGACCAAGTGTTGAATTATCACCAGACAATAAGTTTCTTAGATTATCGTTAAATGTTGAAAAGACACCTGTAGTTGTCTCGCTTGTTCCTCTGACAGTCCCTTCACTAAAACCAATAGAGGCAAGTTTTACACTATCTCCGGTTATCTCTATATCATAACCACTACTACTTTTTAGTACGATATAACTATTAGAATTATCTAGTTTAGCTTCTATACCTGAAATATTTGCACTATTAATAGCATTTTTAAGAGCTATTGCATTTTCGGAGGCTGTCCCTGTTAAACTTACTACTATATCAGTTCCATTTATGTTAAAATCACCAGTTGTTATGTCTGTAACACCAGCACTAATGATTGAGCCTACTTTTAATGTGGTATCAACAGTTGTGACTCCTCTAAAAAAGCTTTCTACTTCTTTTGAATCAGCTGATAACTTTTCATCTATTATTGATTTATCAAACTCCAATATCCCTGCATCATTTAATGCTATGCCATATTCTACTAAGCTTCTACCTTTTTCATCCACTGAGAGCAGTTGGCTATTTATCATTGATTTCATAGTTACAATTTCACTAACACCTTGAAATGTTCCTGTTGCTTTTGAATCAAGATCATATTTTGTTGCTTAGTTTAAGTTACTCATTAGTTCATTATATTTTGATACAAAGGTTTCTAAATTTTTAGTGATATCGGCTGTATCTTGTTTTACTGTTACATTGCTTGTGCCTGTTTCATTTAAAGTTATAGATACACCAACGATTAAATCATCAAAGATATTAGATGTACGTGATATTGAGATTCCATTATAGAGTAATGAAGCATCACTTGCGTTTTGGATTTTATCAGTTGTAGTAGTTTTACTAAGAGAATCAAGTCCAAAAGTAGTAGCTGAAGCACCATTTATAGTTAAACTAGAGTCATCAGAGCTTAAGACTAATGCACCATTTTCTATACTAGAAGTTAGCTCATTCCCTAATCCTAATGCGGCTATTTTAGTGTTTATTTCAGAGATACCATCTCCGCTTGTAACAGTAATACCATAATCTACTCCATTTACATTAAATGTCAATGTTTCATCAATACCTGCATGTGTATTTGTTGATGCAATGGCCGTGTACTTATAGTTGTTATTTATACCTAAGTCATCTATGGCTGTACCTGTAGAAGTAATTGTAATTGCTTGGTTAGAACCTGTATCAGTCGATTTTAAAATTAATTTGTATGGGTCAGTTCCACCTACATTTAATATTGATGCATTTACTTTTCCATTTGTCTGGTCAAAAATATCATTTTTTAATTGGTTGAGTGTTGTACTTCCATCAACTTCAATATCATAATCAGTACCATCAATGTTTATAGTTATAGTTTCTGTGCCTGTTGCAAAGGTTGCTGTTTCACTTGAAAAAGCTTTAGACTCTACAATATCGCTTTGGGCTAAACTTATGACATCAACAGAGAAATCTTGTATAGAAGTTCCTGCTACAACACTTACATTAACAGAATCTCCACTAACTGAACTAGATCTTTGTAAGTAACTAAGCTCGTCAGATAGAGTACTTGTGGCACTTTTAAATTCAGCAGCCATTGTTGTGAGTATAGATAAATCAGCTAGTTTTGTTGTTGTTGAAGTTATTTTTCGATCAATTGGTGCGACTTGATTTGATTCATCAAATTCACGAAGCTTTTCAATAATGTCGTAACTTAGAGCTCCATTACTACCAAGACCTATATTACTTAAAGAACCTGCCATTATTTATCCTTTTTTATCAAAAATCGTTCCTATGATTTCTTGCATTTTTTCAGAGAGTAGCATAGCTTCTTCTGTTGGTATTTTTCTGATTGCTTTTCCTGTGCTTCTCTCAACAACATCAACGAACAAAATATTTATCTTATCATTAAAGCCAAACTGTACGTTTGTCCCTAAAGAATCCATTTGTTCATTGAGTTTTCCTACTGTTTCTGTTAGTTTTGCACTAATGTCTTGTTTTTCCTGAGTGCTTTCTCTGGCACTTTTCGCCATTTGATGAGAATTTTC
>DQTM01000032.1 GCA_015662785.1 Sulfurospirillum arcachonense
GCAGATACTTGAAATGGAACTTATTAATCATCCGATTGATTGTCCTGTTTGTGATCAAGCTGGTGAGTGCTCTTTACAAAACTACTATATGGATGTTGGTCTTTACGAAAGTAGGCTTGGTACTCCAAAAACACGTGGTGAAAAACATGTTGATATAGGTGCAAATGTAGTTCTTGATCAAGAACGCTGTGTACTGTGTACTCGTTGTGTTAGATTTACTAAAGAGATAACTAAAACAAAAGAGTTAGGTGTATTAAATAGAACAGATCACTCTGTAATTACTACTTTTCCTGGACGTCCACTCTCTAATCCATATGCGATGAATGTCGTGGATTTATGTCCCGTTGGAGCACTTACAAGTAAAGATTTTCGTTTTCATAAAAGAGTATGGTTTTTAGAACCTGATGAGGCTATTTGTAATGGCTGTTCTAAAGGGTGTTCTTTACATGTAGATCATCATAAAGCTAAATATGAAAATGATTCTATATTTAGATATCGTCCAAGACACAATGACAAAGTTAACGGCTATTTTATTTGTGATACTGGACGACTTAGTTATAAAAAAGAGAATACCAATAGAGACTCATATGCACAAATCAGAGGTAAAGAGAGCAAATACGAGTATGCAAATGGAAAACTACTAAGACTTTTAAAACGTCACCATGGAAAAGCTCTATTTTTACTATCTCCTTCACTTTCACTTGAAGAGATGGTGCAAACAAAAAAACTTGCATCTACATATGATGCTAAACTAAGTGGTTATGATAAGAGTGAATATGATGCCTCGTTTGGTGATGATTATCTTAAGTGTAATGACCTTTCATCAAATAGAAGAGGTTTTAATCTCCTCAATATAGATGAGAAACAAGAGAGTTTAGATAAAGTTTCCCAAAAAATAGAACTTGTTATACTAATAGGAAGAGATGATATAGAGACGATTAAAAATTATGAAAATATAGAAGTAAAAGTCGCAATAAACTCTTCTATGCCTAAAAATAGTGAGTTGTACGACTTGTATCTTCCTATGTTGACTCACATGAGTCGCGAAGGCTCTTTTATTAACATAGACGGTTTTTTACAATTCAGTAAAGCTCATGTTGAATATGCTCTTGAAACTCAAAGTTTATCAAAAATTATAGCTATGGTTTTAGGTGATAATATATCTACATGTAAAGAGATTTGGGAAGAAAATTTAAATGATATAGTTCATGGAATAACGCTAGATAATATAAAAAAAGAATCCATAAAAATGAGTAATTCATGAGTGCAGTTCTAATAAGTGTGGTTATCTTTAATATAGTTTTAGCTTTGATTGTTTCTCTTGTTTTTGTACCTATCTTGGTCTGGATGGAAAGACGTGTTGCTGGATTTATTCAGGACAGATTAGGACCAAATAGATGTCATATAGGTGGTGTAAGACTTGGTGGTATAGTTCAATCTTTTGCAGATATGTTAAAACTTGTTTTCAAAGAAGATTATAGACCAAACTCAGTAAAAGAGAAATTGCTCTTTAGACTATCCCCAGTGATAGTATTTGTAACAGCATATCTATCTTTTATGGTAATACCTTTTGCTGATGATTTAACTATAAACGGTGAAACTTATATGATGCAAGCACTTCCTATAGAGTTTGGTTTGTTATGGGTATTAGCTTTTGCAGGTCTTGGCGTATACGGATTAATGTTAGGTGGATGGGCTAGTAACAATAAGTTTAGTCTTTTAGGTGGAATTAGATCAGCAGCTCAAGTTATAAGTTATGAAGCTGTTATGGGACTCTCTTTGATATCAATGTTGATAACATATGGTTCTATTCACTTTGGAGATATGGTTAGGTTTCAAGGTGAACTTATATGGGGATTGATTCCTGCTTGGGGAATAGTAATTCAGCCAGTAGCTGCTTTGTTGTTTATAATAACGGCATTTGCAGAGACAAATCGTGCACCTTTTGATATAGCAGAGGGTGAAAGTGAGATAGTTGGTGGATTTCATACTGAGTACAGTGCTATGGGGTTTGGACTATTTTTTGTTGGTGAATATATTGCTATGGGAGCCGCAAGTGCTTTGATAATAACTATATTTCTCGGAGGTTATCAAATACCTTGGCTAAATACTATTACGCTAAAAGAAAATATTGAAATTGTCATGCTTGCTATATTAGTTTTACTTCCAGCTATGAGTTACTTTTTTGCAAGATGGATAAAAAAGAACAATGTTTGGCCAGATCCAGATGATGTTAGAAATAGAGAAACGAAGTGGCTTATTATTGGATTAATAGGCATAAATATAGCAGTTGTTCTTACTTTAATAGGACTGTTGTCTTTTGGTATTAGCTCTAATATAACAAATATATCAGTTGCTTTGATTCAAGTTATAACATTTGTATTCAAATTGATTATGGTGAATTTCTTTTTTATATTGGTAAGATGGACTCTTGTTAGATTTAGATATGATCAACTACAAAATTTAGCTTGGAAAGTACTTCTTCCAATAGCAATAGCAAATGTATTTATTACAGGTATATTTGTTGTGGTTTTAGGAGTTTAATATGGGAATTAAAATCATTCCAAGACATGGAAATACCTTTAAAGAGAAGCTTTACCTTCCTGCTATCGTAGGAGGTCTGAAAGTAACATTTTCTCATTTCTTTAAAAACTTAAAAGATACGTCAAATATAGAAACTCTTTGTTATCCAGAACAAAGACCAAAAGATATAACAAACAGATATAGAGGTGTTCATCGTCTTACGAAAAGAGAAGATGACTCTGTAAAATGTGTTGCTTGTTTTATGTGTGCTACTGCTTGTCCTGCTGAGTGTATTTTCATTGAAGCCACTGAGCGAGAAGATGGTATTGATGAGAAGATGCCTAAAAAATTTAGCATAGATTTACTAGAGTGTGTTTTTTGTGGAGGGTGTGTTGAAGCGTGTCCTTGTGATGCAATTCGTATGGACACAGGTATATTTAGTTTTGTAAAGAAAAAAAAAGAGGATTTTGTTGTGGATATAGATACTCTGCTTTCGCATGAGCCTATGAAAGGTGGGAATTGATGGTAGATATAGTATTTGTAATTTTAGCCATTTTTGCTATAGGTGGTGGGCTAGGAATGATACTATTTGCTCAGCCTATGTACTCTGCACTTAGTCTTATAGTTTGTCTTGTAGCATTAGGTGGAGTGTTTGCACTATTGAGTGCTCCATTCTTGTTTATGGTTCAAATCATTCTTTATGCAGGTGCAATTATAACACTTTTACTTTTTATCATTATGTTTTTAAATATAAAAGATGATAATTTACCAGATGAACCTAATAAAATAACTACAATTTTTGTTGGTGGTGTACTATTAATACCATTTAACATATTGATTTTAAAAGCTTTTAATACACTTCCGAGTAAACCAATGCATATTTTAGGAAAAGATTTTGGAGATATACAAAGTTTTGGAATAGAACTTTTTAGAGGTTGGTTAGTTCCTTTTGAACTTATTTCAATGTTACTTTTAGCGGCCCTTGTCGGAGCTGTGGTTTATGCAAGAAAAGGAAGCGTTGATGGCTGATTCACTTTTGTCATATATAGCACTAGCTATGATTCTTTTTTCTATTGGTTTTTTAGGTGTAATTGCTCGTAAAAATATATTTATTGTTTATATGTCTATAGAACTTATGTTAAATGCAATAAATCTTATATTTATTGCTCTTGGAAGGTATTATGAATCTATGCAACCTCAAGTAATAGCACTGATTATTATAGCAATTGCAGCAGCTGAAGCGGCAGTATTTTTATCTTTGATTGTTGTTCTTTATAGAAAAAAGAAGTCATTAAACTCTGATGTGTTTAATGTATTGAATCAAAAGGATGCAGCTCATGAGTAACTTTTTATTGGCATGGATTGTTTTAATACCTCTTTTGAGTTCTGCTGCATTAGGTCTTATGTATTTGTTTTCTATAAAGATAGTTAAAATTCCAAATATAGTATTTACGCTCATCGGAGTAAGTGCTCCATTTGCAAGCTTTTGGATAGCTACAACATTCTTTCTTCAAATGATAGGAAACAGTGAAATATTTTTATATAAAGCTTATAGGTGGCTAGGTGTTGATGGATACGATATAGATATGGGCTTTATGGCCGATAAATTATCTATATTTATGGTTCTTTTTATAACTTTTGTAGGTGGATTGATTCATTTATATGCATCAGGTTATATGAAAAATGACGATGGATATGGTAAATTCTTTTTTTACTTTAACCTTTTTATCGCTTCAATGCTTCTTCTAGTTTTAGCCGATAGTCCAATTATAATGTTTATAGGTTGGGAAGGTGTTGGAGTATGTTCTTACTTTTTGATTAGTTACTATTATGAAGATGAAAAGAATGTCCAAGCGGGAAATAAAGCTTTTATCGCAAACCGTGTAGGTGATTTAGGTTTTATTATTGCTATGATTACCATGTTCTATTATGCTGGAGCAAATGGTTTTGATTATATTAATTTAGAAGCTAGTATGGCAAGCGTCCCTCCCGATGTATTGACTTTTATAGGATTAGCATTGTTTGTTGGTGCAATTGGAAAGTCTGCTCAAATACCTCTTTTTGTTTGGTTGCCAGATGCAATGGCAGGACCTACTCCAGTTTCAGCTCTAATTCATGCAGCAACTATGGTAACAGCCGGTGTATATATGGTGGCAAGATTTCATTTTCTTTATGATTTAATACCAGATGTTGGTCTGATTATTGCCTATGTTGGAGCATTTTCTGCACTTTTTGCAGCGGTGATAGCCACAAAACAGACAGATATAAAAAAGATACTAGCGTACTCTACAATGAGTCAACTAGGATATATGTTTATTGCTGTTGGACTAGGTGGTTATAGTGTAGGGATTTTTCATGTTTTTACTCACGCATTTTTTAAAGCACTACTTTTTATGGGAGCTGGTGCAGTTATAGTAGCACTTCATCATGAACAAAATATATTTAAGATGGGTGGTATGAAAAACAAAACTCCGCTAGTTTATTTTACTATGCTTATTGCAACTCTTGCTATTGCAGGAATTCCTCCATTTGCTGGATTTTTTAGTAAAGATGAGATTTTACTAACAGCATTTGGCTCTGGTGAGTATTTGATTTGGATTATGGGAGTAGTTACCGCAGTATTAACAGCATACTATATGTTTAGATTACTGTTTGTTGTTTTTCATGGCTCTAACTATAAAGAAGAACGAAAGCTTCATGCGCTTAATAAAAGTATAACTATGCCTTTAGTTATTTTAGCTATGGGCTCTATGTTCGCAGGATTAATTGGTGTACCTGAACTACTGGGTGGACATAATTTGATAGGTATTTGGTTAAGTGATTGGAGAAATAGCTCTTTACATGTAGCACATGATACAGAATTTATTTTGATGGCAGTAAATATACTTGCTGCAATTGTAGGTATATCTATAGCATATAAAAAGTTTTTTAAATACGATATGAAAATAGTGCCTCAATACGAAGGTATGATTTGGAATAAGTTTTATATAGATGAAATATATGATAGATTTATAGTTCAAAAAATTAAGAAGATAAGCATATTTATATCTTATAAAGTAGACGTTAATATTATAGATATGGTAGTTATGGGTCTATCTCGCAGTTTTATAAGAGGTGGCCATTTTATATCAAAGTTACAAAACGCAAATACACGTTTTTATGCGTTTACAATGCTTATAGGCATTAGTGTTATTTCAACATATTTAATTATGGTTATGAGGTAGATGATGGATTTTGGAATACTTTCGGTAATTATATTTTTACCGATGTTTGTGGCTCTTTTGATGTTGATTCTTCCTATTGGTGCAAAAGGGACTAGAAACATTGCTTTTTTAACATCAATAATTATTTTTATACTTGTTAGTCTTGTTTATTATAATTTTGAACTTTCCGGTTATATGCAGTTTCGTGAACACCATACTTGGATAACAACTTATGGTATATATTATAGTTTAGGAATAGATGGTTTTTCATTGATAATTTTGATGCTTATTGCTACTCTTATTCCGAGTGCATATCTTTGGTTATGGGATGGTAGAACAAAGGGTTATTGGATAAGTATGATGCTTATTCAAACAGGAATTACAGGAACCCTATTTGCTCAAGATTTGATTCTTTTTTACTTCTTTTGGGAAGCAATGTTATTGCCAGTTTTTATGATTATAGGTATGTTTGGAACAGGTAATAGAGTTTTTTCAACGATTAAAATTACAGTATATACCATCATGGGTTCTTTGCTTATGTTAATCTCTATTCTCTATTTGGGTGTTGCATTCTTTAACAATTATGGTTTTTGGAGTTTTGCATTAAATGATATAGTTCAAATTACGAACTTAACAAGAACAGAAGAGATATGGTTATTTGCTGGTTTTATGATTGCTTTTGCTATTAAAATACCACTTTTCCCTTTTCATACTTGGTTGCTTGAAACATACTCTAACTCACCTACAGGAGGAGTATTTTTACTATCTTCAATCATGGCAAAACTTGGGGTTTATGGAATAGTGCGTTTTGTAATGCCAATTTTTCCAGAGCTTTATAAAGAGTTTGCACCATTTTTTGTATGGATTGGTATATTTGGACTTATCTACTTTGGAATCGCCGCATTGATGCAGATAAACATAAAGAAGATGTTTGCCTATTCCTCTGCATCGCATCTTGGATTTATTGTAACAGGGATATTTTCACTAAATGTTTATGGTATGACTGGAGCTGCTTTTCTTATAATTGCTCATGCTATGGCAACAGGAGGACTTTTTTTACTTGTAGGTAAGATGGAATATAGCTTAGGCATAAAAGCGATTCCTGCTCTTGGTGGGATAGCGAAAAAAGCACCTATTTTTACAGTCTTTTTTGCAATTATGCTTCTTTGTATCGTTGGACTTCCAGGAACAAGTGGTTTTGTAAGTGAATTTTTAATTATTCTTGGTGCTTTTGGGTTTAGCCCTAGTGCGGGTATAGTTTCTGCATTTACAGTTTTAGTTGCAGCAAGCTTTATGTTTTGGATGTTTCAAAAAGCGATTCTCTCAGATAGTGGAAATGATGTATCACAAATGAAAGATTTGAACTTTAAAGAGATAGTAGGAATGTTACCATTAGCATTTTTGATTATAGCTATGGGGATCTATCCAGATTGGTTCTTTTACAAGATAGAACCTACTATACAACACTATTTAATTGATATTTTAGAGATAAGGAACTATTGATGATGACGCCAGATTTTATATATCTATTGCCGCTGTTTTTTGTTGGAATTGGGGCAATATCATTAATGATTCTTAGTACTTTTAAAACTATGACTATCAGAAAAGGGGCAATAGCAACATTGTTGTTTTTGGTGTTAGCTTTTTTATCAAATGGTTATAATCTAAATAGCGGAGATGTTGTTTATTCTGTATATCCATTTGTTGATATATTTAATAAAATGATAGTTGTAGATACATTTTCAGGATACTTTAGTACCATATTGATTTTAGGTGGTATTTTGACTATCCTTATAGGACTTCACTATTTTGAAAGACATAAACAGTTTACCGTAGAATTTTTCTCTTTGTTTCTATTTTCAGTTTTTGGAATGATGCTTTTAGTTCATGCAAATGAGTTGATTAGTGCATTTATTGCTTTAGAAATAGCTTCAATATCTTTGTATGTAATGATTGGTTTTCAAAAAGTTATTGACAAAAGAATTGAAGCGAGTTATAGGTACTTAGTACTTGGTTCACTCGCAGGTGTATTTTTTCTTTTAGGAACATCTTTTATATATGCAGCAACACAAACAACAACTATAGGTACCATAGGTAATATGGCACTAAATACAGTTGACAGTAACGCTCCACTTTTAATTATTGGTGGAACAATGATTTTAATTACTTTTTTATTCAAAATAGCTGCTTTTCCTTTTCAAAGTTGGGCTTTAGATGTTTATGATGGAGCACCTCTTCCTGTTACAGCATTCATGGCAGCAACTTTTAAAGCTGCTATTTTTGGCTTTCTTCTAAGATTAGTTGTTGTTGATTTTGATCTCATTCGTGATTTTTGGGATGAAGTACTTGTATATGTAATTATATTTACTTTAGCATATGGTAGTTTTTTGGCTATTATTCAAAAATCTTTAAAAAGAATGTTAGTAGCTTCAAGTATTGTTCACACAGGTTATCTTCTTATAGCGTTAGTTTCAATTGGTGTTATTGGAGAGAGTGCTGCTAGTTCTATTATATTTTATCTTGTAGCTTACTTTTTATCTGCAATTGGTGCATTTGGTTTGATTGCATATATCTCTTCAGAAGGTCAACTACGCATAACTTATGATGACTTTAGAGGTTTTGCTAAAATAAGACCTTATATGGCTGCTATGCTTAGTGTTTTTATGCTTTCATTAGCAGGTATACCTTCAACAATTGGTTTTATAGGAAAATTCTATATCTTTACAGGAGCAATTGAATCTGGATATGCTATTTTAGCTATAGTTGGGATAATTGCTACTTTTATATCTGTATATTACTATTTTAAACTCATTGCAGTTATGTATTTTTATAGAAGTTCAGAATTGATAGACGTTCCACCTTTAAAAGGTATTGCACCTATAGTGATAAGTGTTATAGCACTTACTATTGTCTGGGGAGGTGTAGGAAATACACTTGTAGCATATTTCCCTGGAGTTGATTTCTTGATTGATATGGCAAATTTATCTTATGAGTCTTTGTTTATTTGGCAATAAAGATTTATTGATTATAAGAGGGGCAACAAGCGAATAATTCGCTTAATGCTTCTCTATCGACTATCTCAAAATGATCTTTATCATATGATATAACTCCATCTGCTTGAAGTTTTTTTAGGTTTCTTGAAAAAGTTTCAGGTGCCATATTTAAAATTTCAGCAATTTTATACTTTTTTAATTTTGTAAAAAGTTCATGATTTTCGTATATAAGACCAGCAAGTTTTTGCATAGAAGTTTGTTGCATATTTGTATTCATAAGTTGTTTGATTTTGCCAACAAGTTGCATAATAATCCCAAGAGCAATATCTGGATTTTTTAAAAAGTCTTTTTCAAACTCATCAAATGCCACAACAAGTACACTACATTGAGTTTCACACTCAGCAGTAACTTGGTGAGGTGTTCTTTGCAAAGTTGCTGCTTCTCCAATAAGAGCTTGAGAATAGTAGTAACTAAGTATATTTATATTGTCATTTTTATCATATCTGTATAACTTGATTAGTCCATCAAGTAAAAAATATAAGTTTTTAGGATCATCCCCCTCATAAAAGAGGATGTTCCCTGGTTTAAAATCTTTTATACTGCTTATTTGATTAAGTTTATCTAGTTGTTTATCGTCTAGTGAGCCAAATAGACATATCTCTTTTAATCTTGCTTGCATAGGCTGTAAAATTCATCTTCAAATTTTGTTATGTAACTCTGTGCTATAAATGCAACTGAGGGTGCAAATACGCAGATAGTTTTTCCATTTAGCATTTCACATGCATCTAAAATCGTATCAAAATCTTTTTTAGTACCTTTTCCACTTAAAAGTTTGCCTAAAATCTTGTCTACCCAACCACAGCCTTCGCGACAAGGCGTGCATTGTCCACAACTTTCATGATGGTAAAACTCAAAAAGATTTTTCATGGCTTTTGGCATAGAAGTATCTTCATCCATGATTATCATACCACCAGTTCCTAAACTTGAACCATGTTTTCTTAGTGA